>JBFJON010000361.1:0-3039 GCA_041617575.1 Nitrospirales bacterium
AAATTTGACATCGAATCCATCCCATTTAATTTGCAGCAGGCCATTGAAGAAACCCTGGAGCTGGTAGCCGAGCGGGCCGGGAGGAAAGGGTTGGAATTGACTGGGTGGGTCTTCCCCGATGTCCACACCAATGTCCTGGGAGATCCAGGAAGATTTCGTCAAATTTTACTCAATCTTCTGAGCAACGCCATCAAATTTACACGAGATGGTGAGATCGGTGTTCAGGTTCTGCGTATGAACGAGACAGACCACGACATTAACATTCGAGTCCAGGTTTCAGATACGGGAATTGGCATTACCCCTGAGGCTCAAAAGAAAATTTTTGAATCTTTTAGTCAGGCAGATAACTCAACCACCAGAAAATATGGAGGAACAGGGTTGGGACTGGCCATTTGTACACGCATTGTAGAATTAATGGGTGGCGAGATAGGGGTTGAAAGTCAGCTGGGAGAAGGAAGCGTATTTTGGTTTACGCTTAAACTCCCAAAACATAGGGAAGAAATACTTGTTAGCCCTCACCCAGATTATTCTGTGTTAGAAGGGCTTCGAGTATGTTGCGTGGATGACAACGACACCAACCGCCATTTATTAGCCCGCTATGTTGAGGATTGGGGAATGAATCCCACGTCAGCCTCATCGGGTATCGAAGCCTTAGCTGTGCTTCGCGCCGGGGTTTCCCGAGGGAAACCCTTTCACCTGGCCATCCTTGATATGCAAATGCCAGGGATGGACGGGCTACAACTCGCCTCGGCGATCAAAGCCGATCCCGCCATCCAGGCTGTTCGTCTTGTCCTTCTCACATCCCTTGGAAGACGGGGCGATGCTGGGGAGGCACGAAAGGCTGGATATCAAGCCTATTTAACTAAGCCTGTTCGCAAAGGGCAGTTGGAACAAAGTCTAGTCGCAGTGATGTCAAGCAACCATCAGATTGCGGGAGACGATCGCGGGACAGCAATTACAAAGCATGTGGTAACTGAGCAGAATAACAAAGCCTTTTCTTTTGATATTTTGGCTGCGGACGATCATTCCGTGAATCAGGAGCTCGTTTCGCTCTTGGTGAAAAAGCTTGGCCATCAGGTGGAACTTGTTTCCAATGGTAAGGAAGCCTACAAGGCTCTACAACACAAAGCCTTTGCCCTCGTGCTCATGGACTGTCAAATGCCCGAAATGGATGGTTATGAGGCCACCAGGGCGATTCGAGAATGGGAAGGTCAAGAACGACATACCCCCATTATTGCCTTAACCGCCGCTGCCATGACTGGGGATCGCGAAAAATGTCTCGCCGCTGGCATGGATGATTATCTGACAAAACCAATCCAGCCGGAAAAATTGCGAGAGACTTTTCTACGGTGGTTGCCCCAGCCAAAGGAAATCGAGATGACACCACAAAACATTGAGAGCCTATCCAATCTTCAGACAAATATACCAGAGACCAATCCTGAGAAAGTCGTTTCTTCAGTTAGCAAAACAATGGACTCCGAAAAGATGGCCGAGTTGCGGGCCTTGGGGGGAAACGACTTTGTAGTCAAAATCATTACACAATTTGTTCAGGATGCCTCAGGATGTGTAGCCCAGTTGCAAAATGCATTAGAGACCGAAAATCGTGACGAGTTAACCAAGGTTGCACATGGGCTCAAAGGGATTTGTCGCAACATTGGGGTAAAACAGTTGGCCGAGTTAGCTTTAGCAATGGAGCAACAAGGTCGACATGACTCTTTTGAAAAATTAGAGAAACAATTTGCCGTCATAGGACAGGAGTTGGCTGAAGCCCAAAAAGCGCTTGAACAAGAAATGGCTCAACAGTCCACATGAATTCTTACGGTCATAGCTCCAACTTCGGCTTTCACATTGACAGGAAGAATGAACGTTGCCAAGAGCAGGGTTCATTATTCTTTTAAGGTGATCCGAAGTTGGCCATCCTGAATTTTGAGATCGTGGACACCTTTGGCAAATTGATCCCAAAATCCTCCAGGACCACCGAACTCTTCAACCAAATTGATATGCTTGATATCCCCCCACCACGCACTTGGTAGCGGTACGCCACCTAAACTAATCCCTTGCATGGCCACCACTGGCTTGCCATTTGCATAACCCAATTCGACTCCGAAATTCAGCTTCAACGTTTTCCCGCCCACAATGGGCATCTCTTCAATAACAGGCACTACCAATTTGACGCTCACAAGATTATCGGTTAGATCTACGGCCACGTGTTTAGCCATTTCTGCATCCTTCGCAATCAGCGAATTCACTTCTCGTTCAGTCAACTGAATTTCTCTTGAGGCTTCCTCCTCAGAATAGGGTTCAGGTTTAAGAAAACCATTTGGAGAAGAGACCTTTGGCTTTAAAGATGAAGACTCCGATTCATTAACTTGGTGTAATCGAGCCATTTTCCTATCTAAGGAACGTTGCTCTGACTGGGTCAACCGGGTGGGCTCAAAGGTCGCGGCATACAGATACTGATTGACCCACCATGCCGTGACCAACGCGGTAGCCAAAACAGCAAGGCCCACAAGGAGCAAAACTTGCTTGCCACTAAATCGTTGAGATGAACCATCATTATGGGATGTCTCTGAATTCATTATTTCTCCCTTGTTCTTGGGCTCTTCAGGCTTTAGGGTGGGCAAACTCATCGGGCAATGCTTGAGACCATGTACCTACACATTCCTCCCCTTTGTAAGGGGAGGCCAGGTGAGGTAGAGATTCGGCTGCGTGCCCCTGTAATTGCGCAAGCAGCTCTCGTGATAAGTTGGTCGCTGGCGTTTCGACCTCCCCTCGCTATTGCCTGGTGCGGGTCACGCAGGGCGCGCCCTTTTCTTACAAAGGAGGGGTTTTGCTCGCAGAGCCGCCTTGTCCGTTCAACCCACACTAAACCCGGAAGAACCAAAAGACGGGCCCATCGGCAACGATTTATGAGAAAAGGCTACAAAGAATTTTTTTGGGAAATAATTGACTGTTCACTCTCCTAACCTCCCAGCCCTTACTTGGACGCATAATGGCATCCGAAAAAGTGTCTATTGAGCCCCAGGCGATTCCATGAAT
>JBFJON010000362.1:0-3034 GCA_041617575.1 Nitrospirales bacterium
CCAGCATCAAAACTCGTAGGCGCACCCGACTTGCGATGAACCAAAGGGCGGGAAAATACGGAACCGCTTGCCCTTCATGTCCGGGAGGGTTCTGCATCAGATTATAGAGAGGCTACAATCGCCCAGAATGAGCATCTTGGAGCAGCTTGTCCAAATGTCCTTCCACTGCTTTCTCAGCAAATAATGTTGTTACCAGGGAGGTCGGATTCATTCACAAGGATCCAATCATCGGCCATCGTATCGTAACACCACAAAACCTGTTTGGTCATCTCCCACAACTAGCAAACCTCAAGCATAGGGAGGACTGTTCGAGAGGGAGAGGTGATTGTAAGAAAATTGAATGGAGTGTTAGTGAGGAGCTTGAACGGTCACGGATCCTTGCATCGACCCCAAATGAAGATCGCAGTGGTAGGGGAAGTTTCTGGGATGCTTGAAGACATGCTCAAAACGTTGCCCTGGTTTGTTCAAATTCATTCCGCTGTTGAATTGCTTCCCCCCTCCCGAACAATCATTCACGCGGCATCCACCACTGGTGACACTATGTGGCTCTTGGGCCCCATCGGCGTATACCCAGACAACCTTTTCACCTGGTTTAACGATGACATCTCGCGGCAGAAAAAATGTTGTCGCTCGAAACACCATCACAACGGCGCCAATCGGCGCTGATGCGAGCCCCTTTTCTTCGGAAACAGGAGCACGGGGCTTTCGTGCAATAACCAGGAATTCGTTTTGAGAAGGATCAATTTCACATCGCTTCCCTTCGAGCGCCTTCACAATCACAGCCTCAACTCCCGGATGCACGGCATGGGATACCACACCATTCAACAAACCATCATCCTGTGGTGTTTTGGTCAAAACGGTGTCACCTTGACCAGAGGCTTCCTGAATCTGTAACACACAATGTTCTGAATTGATTTTCCAGGTTAATTCAACAAAAAATGGATGGCCCACTTCATATTTGTCGACCAACACCACTTGCTCTCCAGATTCTAGCCCAAGGCCAAAATCCAGCACCATATCTCCAACTTCCCACCCTACCGTGGCTTGCGCAGGGAAAGGAGGCACAAGCGACATCAACAAAGCTATTATTCCTATGACTATAAGACAAAACGTTTCCTTACTCATAAACACAGTTCTTTGTGTGTAAACAAATGTCCCAATACGGCAATGCCGGGAATTTTTTTTAAGGGAATCAGCATTGACACTGTTTCCCCGGAAAGAAACATCTTCTCAACTTGGCCACTAGCCCAAATGACTCCCTAAGAATCATCTTTAATGAAAAAAAGCACAGACTCTAGTGTTTTTCTTAAAATCCAATCCCAATACCAACCCCGCCGCCAACACGTCCTCCAGTGCTGCCTCCACCGAATATGCTATAACGAGGGCGAGAATCCCATGGTGGACCCAGTTCAGTTTCTGGCCAGACATGTAGATGTTTAATAGTCACGGTCGGATAGCGATATTCCATCTCATCGAGATTTGCACGCGTGGCCCCCGTTATTTCGCCAACCAGGGTCACTCGGGTATTTGGGGGAAGGGTGGCAGGATCAAGGAAAGAAGTCTCTAAGGCCAAAAATCGGCCTTGAGAGGCGGTCCGGTCAAGAACCGGTTCTTCCGAACCGTCCAGAGGGAGTTGCAAGATCTCAAGATGCGTCCCATCATTTAGGCGCTTTGCGGTAAGAACTTCTCCACCCAAAAGTACCATTGCTCCTTGATGAACCGTGGGTTCTTTAAGCACCTTTGGAAAGGTCACCGATGAATCTATTTTCGCCTTGAAGACGTCCGGCACCACTTGAGGCCCCGACATACAACCGCCAACCACCAACATGGCACCTAGCAGGATTCCGAATAGATTCATGCTCATGATAGAATTCACTCTACCAGATCAAAGACTACAGATGGCCCCTAGCGCCATTCCATTTGAACTACTGAGAACCTTATAAGACTCGCGAAGTTCCGAAAAGGAAAGAATGATAACCTTAGACCAGGGCGGCTAGTATAGAGGAGGTTGAGGACCGGGCCGTAAACCAATCAAATCGGGATCTTCTCCCTCAAGAACAGGGCGGAGCTCTTCGTTTTCTGTTTTGCGTTGCTCTCGGCGGATTTCCTTGTCTTGTTGTTTCATTCTTTTTTGCATCTCGCGATTACGCTTTGCCTGAGTTACCTTGGCTGGCCGTCCCATATGTGGCCTCCTTTCTTTTCAAGCCTAACAATATATAGGAAATAGAAAAATTTCTCGAACTCGGAAAACAATCACTGGATGAAAAAGCACGAAGGGCTCTATCGCCATCTTTCCCTGCAGAGGTGTCAACCCTAACACCCTGTTAAAGGGGAGTCAAATCACAAAAAATCGATTCAAAGAGGCACCTGAAAAACGGTTATCAACATAGTAACCAAAAAAATCCCCCCAAATTTACAGTTCCACTTCCTCCCCTTTGGGTGTCCATTCCTTGGCCAACCGCTTGGCTTCTCGAATTTGATCGGGCTTTAATTGTTGCTCCAAAAACTCCACGGCTAAAATGGCCTGTTCCACCCCTTGTTCAGCCGACAGGTAGGCCCACTTATAGGCTTCGATCTCATCTTTCGCTATCCCTTCGCCTTCGAAATACATCAGGCCCAGATGGTTTTGCGCGCCACCATTTCCTTGCTCTGCTGCACGACGAAACCATCTCAACGCTTCCTCATAATCTTGAGGTCCACCCAAGCCTTGGCGATACATCGCTCCAAGATTATTTTGAGCCTTGGCATGTCCCTTATCTGCCGCTAAACGATACCAATGGCGGGCTTGTTCAAAGTCCTGTGGCACACCTTGCCCATAACGGTACATGTAGCCCAACATATTTTGAGCCTCCACGTTTCCGCGTTTCGCCAATGGACGCCATTCTTCCAGGGCCCTTTCATAATCTTCTCGCAAGTAGGCGTCTTCGCCAGCAAGAAAATTTGCCCAGACTGGGGCAACCGCAACGACCATCAACACAAGAAAGACGATCTTTACTAAAAGAATATTCTTCATGAATTTCCTCTCCCCCTTTCG
>JBFJON010000363.1:0-3031 GCA_041617575.1 Nitrospirales bacterium
CAGACCGATCAAGATTCGTTGCCGCCATACCCCCAACTCGATGCGATTTTGCAGGCCTATGTGGAGGACAATCTTTCCAAAAGTAGGATTGTTCAGTCCGGTCATTCTAAACGTGCGGTGCAAAAGGTGATGCGGCTGGTTGATCAGAGCGAATACAAACGCCGCCAAGCTCCTATCGGAATAAAAATTACAGGCAGGGCATTAGGTAAAGATCGACGCATGCCGATTACTAATCGTTATCTTCCGAAGGCGTGAGCACCTCCTTGCGAGGTCCATTCCGGTTAAAGGCATATCGATACGATGATTACAGGTAATTCACTTTCATCCATGATCCCTGCTGCAGTTGGCTCTCAGGGCTTGCAGGAGCAACGGGAGACCTTGCATCAACGATTGAGGGAAGGAGCCACAGGTGGAGAAGTCGTCCAGGCCTTCTCTGATTTCATGGATGCCCTCTTAATTGCCCGATTCCGTGAAGTCATCCAACAGGGCAATGCCGAGATTCGAGCAAGCTGGCAGCAATGTAGTTTGGTGGCCATGGGTGGATATGGGCGCAGAGAATTAGCGCCCCATTCAGATATTGACGTCATGGTTTTAACTCAAGGAAACCAAGCTGAGATGGCTCACGCCCTTTCCAAAGGTGTGTTTCATCGCCTGTGGGATTTAGGATTTCAGGTCGGGCATAGTGTCCGATCCATCGCGGAATGTCTTTCGATTGCAGAAATTGATCTTCCCGCCTGTACCTCTCTCATGGAGTCCAGGTTTTTGGGAGGCAATCCGGCAGTGTTCCAGGAATTTAAGAAAAAATTTGATCGACGAATTTTCAAACGGCAGTCAAAACGATTTATCCAAGATAAAATCCAGGAGCGACAGAGCGAATATGCCAAATTTGGGGGAACAGTATTTTTGTTGGAGCCGAATATTAAGAAAAGTAAAGGCGGCTTACGGGACGTACATTTGGTGCAGTGGGTAGGCCAGGCCCGTTTTGGGGCGGGAACCATTCAAGAACTCTCCAATCGGGGTATTTTGGCCTTTCAAGACTATCAGGTGCTCCAAGACGCGCAAGAATTTCTTTTGCGGCTCCGGGGATTTCTGCATTTTGAGGCCAATAGAGCTCAGGATATTCTCACTTTTGATGATCAGGTCCGGCTAGCGGAAATCTATGGCTTATCGGATCTTCCCAATCTGTTAGCCGTTGAACAATTTATGCAGCAGTATTTCCGGCATACCACTGGATTGCACGATCGGTGCATGCGATTTCTTGAACAGACGCAGGAGCGTTCTTGGATAGAGCGAATGCGCCGGTGGTGGCCCAATTCATTGATTGAGGGCAATTTTCGAATAGAAGACAATCGGCTCACGATTCCCTCAGAAAAATTACATGGCGTCCTGGAAAGCCCTGTGTGGCTTCTGAGATTATTTGAATTATCGCATGATCAAGCTGTACCCGTTGATTCCAGAATTTTAAATGAATTATCCCAATACTTAACCACGGTCCCTAACGAACAGTTTCATACTGAGGAAGTGAGTAGGCTCTTTCGCGGCATTCTGAATCGACCAGGAAGAATTGGCGAAACGTTAGAAGCGATGCATCAAGCCAGCCTGCTGGAAAAACTCGTTCCGGCCTTTGCTCGTGTTCGAGGGCTCATGCAGTTTAACCAGTATCATAAGTATACGGTGGATGAACATAGCCTGTTAGCGGTGAAAGAAACAGAGCGATTACAAGAGGATCAAGGGATTCTTGGTGAGGTGTATCGTCAGATTCAAGACAGGGACATTCTGCATTTAGCCGTATTGTTGCATGACTTAGGAAAAGGGCGACCTGGTGACCATAGTAAAATTGGACAAGAGATTGCCCATAAAATGGCTGACCGGTTGGAACTGTCTCAGCAAGACCGAGAGGTGCTGGCATATCTCGTGTTTCACCACTTGGTGATGTCCCATACCGCCTTCCGCCGAGATTTGAACGATCCCAAAATTATTCTGAACTTCGCACGGAAAATGAAAACCGTCGAGATTCTCCAAAAAATGTTCATTCTAACCGTCGCAGATATTTCCGCCGTGGGGCCAGAAGTCATGACCAAATGGAAGGAATCTTTGTTGGGCGAGCTCTATGCTCGAACCTATGAAAGCATGGTCGAGGGGCAGGAGTCGACCAAGACCGAAAGAGAGGAACCACTCCTGAAGCCCGAGGCTCGAAAAACGCTCCTTGAATTCATCATAACCCAGGGAGGAGAAATCCCTGAGCCTGACTGGTCCTCGTGGGTTAATGGACAACTTTCGCAACTTCCCGATTGGTACATCACTTCCACGCCGGTCGAGAAAATGGCTGCGCATCTTCTCGCCATGAGGAATTTGTCTTCCAGGCCAACATATGTTGAGGGGCGATTCAATGTGGAATTAGGTATTTCGGAATATGTTCTCATCACACGAGCACAAGCCAAACCTGGCCTCATGATGCAAGTGACCGGAGTCCTTGCGGCGTTGGGTCTCGAAGTCCTGAATGCCCAGATCATGACATTAGCTGACGGCACGGTGTTGGATATCTTTTCCGTCAATGATGGCGATTGGGAAGGGCCGCCTTCAGAATTTCGATTGAATGAAGTCTCTCATGAAATTCAGGCGGTCGTGCAAGAGGATTATTCTGTGGATCACGTCTTTGCACGTCGTCGCCGCATGAATTTTGGCAGACAGTTTCCTACTGGACGTCGCCCGACAGAGGTCATCATAGATAATGAGGTGTCTGATTCCTATACGGTCATTGATGTCTTTGCGGATGACAAACCAGGCCTCTTATTCGTGTTAACGAAAACCTTAGTGCAGTTAGATCTCTCGATCCATATGGCAAGGATTGGAACACGATTAGATCAGGTGGTCGACGTGTTTTATGTGACGACTACTTCGGGTGAAAAGATCCAGGATGCCATTCATTGTGAACAGATTCAAGGTGCTATTCAAAAAGCCGTTAATGGATTTCTGGATGAAGAGCAATAACGCAATAGCAAGCTTTCTATGAGTGTAACCCTTAAAGAAG
>JBFJON010000364.1:0-3031 GCA_041617575.1 Nitrospirales bacterium
CTTGGCCTGGATAAAAGAAGATGTGTATCGATCAAGTGCGGTCATTTTAGTTGAACAACAACAAATTCATGGAGACTACGTTCGGTCTGCCATTGGTGCTAGTGCGGCAGAACGGGTTTCGATGATTACGCAAAAAGTGTTAAGCCGCACAAATCTTCAAAAAGTGATTGAAGAATTTCTTTTGTATCCGGAGGTTGTTAAGACTCAAGGCATTGACCCTGTTATTGCGAAGCTCCGGGAAGATGTGACAATCAATACCAAAGGAAGCGGTTACCAGGGGCAACTGGAAGCTTTTACCATTTCCTTTTCTCATCAAGACCCAATGATGGCGATGAAAGTCACATCAAATTTGGCCTCTCAATATATTGATGCAAATATTAAGATTCGTGAACAATTTATTGAAGGGGCGACAGAATTTATAGAGCAAGAATTGTTGGCAGCCAAAGAGGCTTTGGACAAAAAAGAAAAAATATTGAGTGAATATAAACTGAAGTATGTAGGTGAATTGCCTGGGCAGATCGAAACAAATCTTAGAACTCTTGACCGTTTACAGGAAGAAAAAAATCAGATTCAGGATACTATTAGTGCATCAAAGGTACGCATGGAGCTTCTGCAAAAGTCTATTCACGATTATGAATCTATGGCTGGAACACTTAGGGAATTCGACGATGCATCTTTTTCGGGTTCCACGTCCAAGGCGGCTGATCCTGTGGCGCAGCAAATTACTGAGCTCAAACGAGAATTAATGAAAATGTCTGGTGAGTATACTGATGCCTATCCAGATATTGTTTCCTTAAAAACCCAAATCAAAAACTTGGAAAAAGAACTTGTCAGACGGGCAGAGGCTCTAGAATCAGAGAATCTAGAAGATGCGGCGGACATACCAGGTAGTGAACTTGGAGGAATTGATGCTCCTAGGTTCGACCCGTATCTGGCCGAACTCAACAATTCAAAAGATGAGTTGAAAATGCAGACCATGAGTCTAAAAACCCAACTCAGTAGAATTTCAAAGGAAATGCAAAGCTTGACACAGCGGATTGAACGTGCCCCTACCAGGGAGCAGGAGTTACTGGTTCTTGAACGGGATTATGGGAATATGCAGGCCAATTATCAACATCTCCACCAAAAACGAATTAGTGCTAAAATTTCTGAAAATTTGGATAAACGCCAAAAAGGCGAACGATTCCGTATTTTGGATCCTGCCAATTTGCCAACGAAGGCTGAGGGCTTGCCACGTGAATTAATTGCTTTAGGAGGGTTGGGCGGTGGTTTGGGACTGGGATTAGGTTTAGCGTTTCTCCTAGAGTTTTTATCTCCAACTTTTCGGCGTTCCGAAGATGTTGAAGTGTCGCTAGGATTTCCTATGCTGGCCACGATTCCCAGTTTTCAAATGGCCTATGGAAAATCGATGAAGATGTTGTCCGGGAGTTCCGAGTATCAGGTAGAAGCCAATGGGAAATCGAATGGAAATGGATTTACTAATTATTTCGATGCTGAAATGTTGGGAAAGCGCAAGGCAATGTTCGATGGTCCCACTTCTCAAACTCCGGCATTTCCGACGCAACTCAATTTAGTAGCCAAATGGCGTCCTCAGTCAGTGGTTGCAGAACAATTTCGTGTTGCGGCCACACGGTTGGACCTGTTAGGGGATCGGCCCATGGGGAATGTGGTAGTTCTTTCAAGTGCCATGAAAGGCGAAGGCAAAACGTCAACGGCGGCGAATCTCGCATATACGTTGGCTCGAGACCTCGATGAACCAACCCTGATGATCGATTGTGATTATAAGTGTCCCAATTTGCATAATATCTTTACTTTACCTCATTTTCCAGGGGTGGCGGATTATTTGGCCGGGGAGGTTCCATTAGAATCGTGTTTCCAACAAATCCAGGATTTGCCGTTGTGGTGTATGCCTGCTGGAGATATGGAATCCAACCCCGTTTCCTTGTCGAAATTACAACACCTGTCCTCGCTGATTGAGTCAGTACGTTCCCGGTATCGTTTTATCATCCTAGACTGTCCGCCTATTCTTCCTCTTGCGGATATTAATGTTTTAAGTGGATTCGCAGACATTGTGCTCATGGTGATCCGTTCAGGTGTAACCCCAAAAGATGTGGTACAAAAAGCTACAGAGATGCTTCACAGCTCAAAACCTACCCGAGTGATCCTGACCGATGCCTGGTCCCAGGGCGTTCCTTATTATGTACGTAAGGGGTATTCCGCCCCATATTCCCTTACAAGTCCAGGATGAACCAAAGATACCTCGATTCCTCGGCCACCATCATGCCGACTCTAAATAGGTTGCCACAGACTCCCTTTAAATGGTTAGGGTTTAAAAAGCGCGTCTTAATTTTAGGCGATGGCAAATTGGCCCATGATTTAGCCAGAGTGTTGGTGTATGACCGGGCTCATCGATACGACGTCGTGGGCTTTCTTTCTGGAGATCCATCTCGAGTTGGAACTCGCGTCGTAAATCCCACCGTCATCGGTACAGTCGATCAATTATTTGAACTTTCGGAACATCACCAGGTGCAAGCCATTGCCGTGTGTCTTGAAGATCGGCGCGGGGGGATGCCATTGGATGCCTTGTTGGATGTCAAATCCATGGGGATGGAAGTGGTAGATGGACATCGCCTGTATGAGGAGGAGTGCGGGCGATTGTCGATAGATGAGCTTAAGCCAAGTTTTTTGATTTTTTCTTCCGGCTTCAAACGCAAGCCAGTCGTCATGGTTATAAAACGGATTGGGGACATTGTTGGAGCCCTCATTGGCCTTGCCTTTTTAGCACCACTAATGAGTGTCATTGCGCTTTGTATTAAATGGGATTCTCCTGGACCGATTCTGTATCGTCAAACACGAGTGGGTCTTCATGGGTACCCTTATGTTCTTCTCAAATTTCGATCCATGAGACATGATGCCGAAGCCGATGGTGTCAAATGGGCAGATCTCGGTGATTCCAGATGCACGAAACTGGGCCATTGGTTGCGCAAACTTCGATTGGATGAGCTGCCTCAATTCATCAATGTGTTGAAAG
>JBFJON010000365.1:0-3019 GCA_041617575.1 Nitrospirales bacterium
GCCCAACAGGACTTGCTATGGGCCTTGGTCTTAGGTTTTGGTGGTGCCTTTATTAGTTTGGCCTTTTCCAAGCAGATGGCCAGGGCGTTTATCGATTGCACCCAAATCACAGAGCCACGCACTCAGGCTGAGGTTATGTTGTTTGAAACCGTTCAAAAGATTTCTGGAAAATTAGGCATTACAATGCCTGAAGTCTGGATCTATGACTCTCCGGATCCCAACGCATTTGCAACAGGACCCTCAAAAAACAATTCCATGGTGGCTGTTTCAACAGGGCTCTTGAATAATTTAAATGAAGGAGAAGTCAGAGCGGTGATCGCTCATGAAATGGGTCATGTCTATAACGGAGATATGTTTACAACCACGGTTTTGGCTGGACTCATGAATACCTTTGTTTACTTTATTAGTCGGATGGTGTACCGACATATGGCTGAACGGAATGCCGCACTGGGCTTTGCTTCTTATATATTCCTGCAAATCGTTCTCTCATTCTTAGCAATGATTCCCATTAGTTGGTGGTCACGTCGCCGGGAATTCGCGGCTGATCGTTTTGCGGCCAACACGGTCGGGAAAGAGTATATGATTTCGGCACTCGAGGGAATTGACCGATGGGTCCAACGTGCTCAATTTGAATACAGTTCCCAGGATGCCTTAGCCACCATGAAAATTTCTGGACAAACGAGGAGCTTCATGCAGCTCTTTGCTACCCATCCTCCCATTGAAGATCGAGTTGCTGCCTTACGACAACTCTAAATTCACGAACACTCCATGACATCAGAAAAAGGACTTGGCTCACCCAAGTCCTTTTTTTGCCAAAGCACTCTTTTCCCTATTAATGCCGTGGGTTCAAAAATACGCGAGCACAAGAACGAACGGACCTCGCCGCTAATGATTTATTTTCACAAACCTAGATAAGAATTAGTTAAGATCAGGAACCGATTGGGTTTCTAAGAAAACCGGTGGGATTTCAGGCAGACCATGTTTCTGCAATACTGGAAGAAGAGAGGCAGGAGGTTTGACAAGTGCGAAGGGAATACCGAGTTGCCGAAAATGATGCAGGCCATATCCACAAAACATGAGACCTACCTCATCAAAAGATTCAATATCAGAAAAATCAATCACCACTTGCCGCTTATTGAGATTAGCTGCCCGAGCGGTGGCTCTTTCAAACATCTCGCCTAGAGTCTGATCTAATACTCCAAACAGTCGAATAATGATGGCATCTGGTAATACTTGAAAACCCCAGCGCATTATTTGTTTTCCCAGTAAGACACGATAGTGTCCCCCCGGCCATGAAAAAGGAGCCACCTGAATATGACGATTCAAGCAGCCCCCATCTATAAAGGGTATAACAGGAATATAGGTTCAGAGGATATTCACATTTAACTCTTTTTCCAACCCGCCTTTATGACTATGATCTCTCTTACAAACTTCCGTTTTGTTCAGAGTAAAAAATACATGTTTCCAACCACATTGCCCTCATGAGAATTATTTGGCTGTACGAGAGATGCCGGTTGTAGGCCTGGCGGCAGGCGTCAGACAATAGGAGGAATAGAGGCTTCAAGGATTTGCACTTAGCAGGACAGCTTTTACTGGTGGAAAAAAATGGCCAAGGGCCGGGTGACCGAAATCAGCCTTCCCCTGCCCATCACACAGGAGGATGTGCGTTCACTTTTTAGATTAGTCCATTTTTTTACCATTGGTACCCACCAAAATAGTTAGATAGCACCCAAGCTCCCTAGGAATTCTTAAATCATTAGAGGTTCCATTTCCTTGAAAAAATTTTAAGTGGGAAAACTTAAGTGGGAAAACATTAATCAAAAGGAAAGTAAGAGAAATTGGAGCGGGTGTTGGAAGTTGAAACCACGCTAACTTGCTTGGGGAACTCGTTTGACGTGCAAGGCGAAGCAACACGACTCCAAAGCATGCCGATCTGAAATTCTAGGTGAAAAACGTAGTTAAGCCGCCGGAAAAAATGGGCAATGAGCCACACTGAACCATGCCGGTTCAAGAAAATATGGCTACCGCAAGGGGAAGGTCGCAGCGACGACCAACATGATGATGTATATAAGGTTACGCTTGGTCAATTTCGCCTATCTACTTTACTACATGCTGAGTGATTCTTATTTTCTACCTGGCTGAGAATAACGAGACAATACCTCAGAAGACGGGAAGAATATAGTCAAGGTCTGGGCCCGAAGGCTCGGAGGGAAGGGAAAGGCCGTGGAATACCAACACCATCTGGTAATGCCATACTTTCTGTATATAACCCCCTTAGAGGAGTCAGGCTGTTTTAAGTCAATCAATTATGATGTCCTTCTAGTCACTCGATCATCCTGAATCTCTCGGTCATCACTGCACACGTCTCTCTTATCGAATCAGATACGATCATGTATCCGTTCCGATATCTCACCGGTCACGGGTTGCGAGAATATTCCTTCCCCCGCCTCCCTGTTTCTTTCTATAAATCAATTAGTTGGCAGTATGGCGGTGAGTAAGTCCGATGCGGGGAATTCCGTGGCATTGAGGTTGCTTAGACAAGACTCAAGAGCAACAATTGGACGACTAAGGAATAGGGAGGACATCACCATGGACTGGACATCATTATGGATTTTGGAAACTCTTACAGCTTTTTTGGGAATCCTCTCCCTTCATTTGATTTGGAAATAACAGATCTCTTTTCATCGTAAAGGCAGCACCAACATCAATTCTTTGAGAAAGGTTTTCTACCCCATGCCTTCCGACACTCGCTCCTGGTCTCCCATTGAAACCGTCAATTGGGAGACGCTCTCCCCCACCTATCCTTTTCGCTTTAATGGACCAGGGTATCTCTACTGCAGATGGTGTGCACATTACATTCGATTGGTGTGTCGCACGCAGACCGGAGTGAAATGTTCTGACTGTGGGCAAGCCTTAGCTCTTGCCGCCCCCACGAAGGCACGCGGCTGGATCTTTTCTAAAAAGGAAGAACATTTCCGTCACTCCTGACAATCCCCGCCTGGCTTTAAAGAAAGCTCAC
>JBFJON010000366.1:0-3009 GCA_041617575.1 Nitrospirales bacterium
TCAGGTTTCGATAAAATTCATAAGTAATTGTTTTAATTGCATTTTATATGAATTATTTTGTATAAAACAACATGGCATGAGGGTTGCTCTATATTTAACGAAGATGAAGTAAAATTGCCCAGTGACGCATAGTGCCAGAAAGGAGTCGTGCCATGATCGTGAAACAGTTCTACTTACAATGTTTAGCCCATGCCTCCTATATGATTGCCGACGAAGACACCAAAACTGCTGTCGTAGTCGATCCACAGCGAGATATCGAACACTATCTACAGGAAGCACGTACCAACAGATGGCACATTCGTTCCGTCTTTCTTACTCATTTCCATGCTGATTTTTTAGCTGGCCATCTGGAACTGCAAAAACAAACCGGTGCCGACATCTGCATGGGCTCCAAAGCCCAAACGAATTTTCCGATTATCTCCTTCAAAGATGGAGATGTTCTAGAATTTGGGAAGGTCAGGATCAAGGTAATGGAAACTCCTGGCCATACACCGGAGAGTATTTCATTGGCAGTCTATGACCTGGCCACCAGTTCCGAGCGTCCGCATAGTGTGCTGACTGGCGATACCTTGTTCATCGGAGATGTAGGTCGTCCCGATTTGATGGCTTCGGTGGGAACCACCGCCGAAGAATTAGGCAGCCAATTGTTTGATTCCCTTCGTAACAAATTGATGACCCTCCCTGATGAAACCTTGGTGTATCCCGCCCACGGAGCAGGCTCCATGTGCGGAAAAAATCTGAGTAGTGAGACGGTCTCAACGATAGGCAAACAACGGTGGGAAAATTACGCGCTGCAACCCATGACGAAAAAGGAATTTGTGAAATTGGTCACCGCCGATCAGCCGGAAGCCCCTGCCTATTTTGGATACGACGCTCAGTTGAATCGGGAAGCCCACCCAACGTTGGAAGTGGTGGTGAGGAACAGTTTAACCCCTCTCCCATTGGAAGTGGTGTTGGAGCTTCAACAAAACGGTTCCCAGATCCTCGATGTGAGAAAAGCCGTGGACTATGCCGGGGGGCACCTGAAAGGCAGTCTCAATATTGGATTAGCGGGGAAATTTGCCACGTGGGCAGGCACCTTGTTGGACCCAAAGCACCCCATGGTTCTTATCGCAGAGCCAGGGACCGAAAAAGAGGCGATTCAGCGTTTAGGCCGCATCGGCTTTGATCAAGTTGTGGGATATCTGGATGGCGGGATGGAAGCTCTATTAAACCGGCCTGATCTCCTTCAAAAAGGCCAACGGATCTCAGCACAAATGCTCGCCGAACTGTTGACCACGACCCATCCGCCCACAGTCGTGGATGTGCGCGCAGAAAAAGAATGGGAAGCAGGACATATTGATCAGAGTCTCAACATCCCTCTGCCACATCTTGCTGAACAAGTTCAAAAAATTCCTGTGGACACCCCTGTGGTTGTACATTGCGCAAGCGGCTATCGATCTTCAGCCGCCCTTGGAATTTTGGAGCAAGCCGGACGAACGCAGGCCATGGATTTAATTGGAGGCTATGACGCTTGGATCACCACATGGGGACATCCCAAACACAAACTTCAATCTGAATGCACCACAAGTTGCGCCGGATAATGATTTGAATGGAGGAAAACATATGAGCACCACATTACTCGACCAAAAACAAAAAGCAGAAAAGACAAATGGCGAGCAAAAACTCTCGAATCCTAAGGAAGACTTTTTATATATCGATGTGAGAACGCCCCAAGAATTTGAGGGGGTGCATATTCCTGGGGCTCGAAATATACCCTTGCCAGACTTACATACCTATTTGGACGAACTGAAGACCCTATCGCATGAACGCCCCATCATGTTGGTGTGCCGAACACAGAACCGGGTAAAGATCGCCTATGAATATTTAACCAACAATGGCCTGACGAATTGTAACATTCTGGATGGCGGCATCACGGCTTGGGTTGATCAAGGCAAGCCTGTGATCAAAGGGCAACAACGAATTTCGTTGGAAGGTCAGGTTCGAGCTATCGCAGGAGGGTTGATCTTAATAGGGGTAGCCTTGGGCTTCACGGTTCATAGTGGATTCTTTCTCCTTCCTGCAATCGTAGGAGCTGGACTCCTTCACGCCGGATTAACCGATTCCTGTTTAATGGGCATGCTGTTATCCAAACTACCCTTGAACAGAATCGGGAACTCCCACTTAGGAAGAGGGGAGAAAGGAGATTTATTATGAATTGTCCACGATGCGAAGGCTTGCTGATGAGCGATCAAGTCTATAACCAGGATGAAGCTATGTATGTTTTGTCGATATGGCGTTGTCTCAACTGTGGGGAAACGTTTGACTCCATGATTCTCCAAAACCGAATACAGCAAAAAGAGAAAGGGATCATGGAGCGTCCAAAGTCAACGAATTGGGCAGACCAAAGGAGCCCATTGGCTATCACACCATAGAACGCCTATAATTTTCACCCAATCCTTAACCAGGAATTCTGATCAGTCCATCACACATTATTAACAAGGAGGTTGTTATGCAACGTTCAATCCGTTCAGTGTTCTTTGTCGGAGCTTTGAGTTTTCTGGCCATGGGGGGTATGACCACTCCCGCCATCAGCGCGGGGCCTGGCCCGGCGGATGGCTATAGTCTTCATGTCCAAGCGCCTCATCTTATGGACAATGGAGAGATTGGTGGCCCTTTCCACCATTACTGCAAGGAAATTCCAGCCAAAAAAGTATTTCAGTGTCTCTTGTTTGAAACCACCGATGCCAATGCTCCGCTCGTAGCTGTGGAATATTTTGTGGCCAAGGCGGTCTCCCGGAAACTTCCATTAATCCAATGGCATCGATATTTCCATGATCACCAAGAGGAGATTGATACGGGCCGGTTATTCATTCTTGACGTGGAGGATGAGAACAAGATCAAAGCCATTGCTGAGGCGGCGGGAAAAACCGATGGGGTCATCTATCATTTGTGGCAAAAGAATCAAGAGTTTCCGGATGGAACCGTGACCTTCCCTCAATCGATTGGTGTGCAATTTCCTCAACCGAA
>JBFJON010000367.1:0-2984 GCA_041617575.1 Nitrospirales bacterium
GGGACTCAAAGCATTCAGGAAGTGAATGGATCTAGCTTTCAGGCTCTGGCGACGGAAACCGCAAGGAGATTGGATTTTGTGGTTAGCGATGAATTGGCTCAGACCAGACTTTTGACCACAAAACCCGACTTGATTCAATTGTTAGAAAAACAACGCGATGCCATAAGCGAACTCAGCCAAACTGAACGTGCTCAATTGCTTCAACAAGAACAAATAGCATGGATGGACAGGAACCCTGACTTGGTCCAACGCATTACTCAGGGACCCATTGTCCGACACCTTCAGCAGCAGGTAGGGGGAACATATGTTGATGAATCGCAACCTATTCCTCTTATCACCCGAACAGCTACACGCGGATTGTACATTACCGATAACGTCGGCCGTCTAGTTGCCAGCGTGGACACCAATCCCTCTTATTTGCATGCTCAAGAAGAATGGTGGAAGGGCGCCTTCTATAATGGAATAGGCCAACCCTATATCGGCAATATTGGCTTCAATCAAGGACTTGGGACCTACACGTTTACGCTCGCCCTTCCGATTATGGACAGCTTACGGTATAAAGCCATCGGTGTGCTTCGTCGAATTTATTATGCAAAAGAGTTCTTCTCGCCTTCTATCGACATTATCCGATTTGGCAAAACGGGGCATGTCATGCTCATTGATAGTCGTGGGGTTGTCCTCAGTTGTCCCATACTTCCTACGGGAACGGCATTAAGCGACAATCGACTTATTCCCCTTGTCACCCCCATGAAAGCCGGATGGACAACCGCACCAACCGACGGGCACGGTGGGCAGGAACTCTCTATCATCGGATATGCCCCCCTGCCAAACGTCAGTAGCATCACCCAAGATTCGACTGGATTAGCCTGGCATATGTTTGTGTGGCAGTCATCTGAAGAAATTTTTGGTCCCATTTATACCTTCTTTAAATGGATCGCGGGCTTCGGTCTTTTAGGAGTAGGATTATTGATCACCTTGGGGTACCTAGCTGCCCATCGTATATCGTCACCAATCCGTCGTCTTCAAGAAGCTGCCCGCCAGATC
Source organism: Nitrospirales bacterium (assembly GCA_041617575.1). Classification (GTDB taxonomy): domain Bacteria; phylum Nitrospirota; class Nitrospiria; order Nitrospirales; family UBA8639; genus Nitrospira_E. The sequence continues at coordinate 1,045 of JBFJON010000367.1, forward strand.
GGCCGTGGGGAATTTCATGAACCCATTACCATCAACACAGGGGATGAAATTGAAGAATTAGCCGACGAAATTAATCGCATGAAGAAGCAAATAGAATCAACTTTAACAGGCCTGGAAAGTCAAGTCGAAACAAAAGCTCAGGAGGTTAAATACCTCCAAGAATCCACATCAAAAATTCTGGATGGGGTGCCTGATCCAGTGATCATGATCGACTCTCAGGAACAGATTGAGTATCTTAACCAGGCAACAAGAGAGATGCTAAACTTTAATAATGACCAAGTGATAGGGAGTCCGTTATTTCAATTGCTTCGGGTGGATCCGTCAACACAAAATCGATTACACAGTGAAATCCAAAACATTCAAGCGACCTTTTTGACCACCTCTTCCTTACCCAGTCAAATTCCGACACCCATCCGTGACCCCTTGGTAGCCACTCATCTGGAGGACTCCAATAGTGATCGTCAAGAACTTCGCCTGAACAACCGGACGTATCGGTACAGATGGTTTGCGGTACAAACTGCACTTGGCAAAGAGCCATCTGCGGGACTTGTCCTACGAGATATGACAGAAGAAAGCATGTTGCAGGATAAAATCATTCAGGGAGAAAAAATGGCCAGTCTGGGAATTCTCAGTGCCGGAATCGGACATGAACTGAATAACCCGTTGGTCGGGGTCATTGGCTTGGGTGAAGCCATTCAGGAAGAAGCCGAATCCGAAGAAATCAAGGAATACGCTAAAGGAATCGTCCAGCATGGAAAACGGATGGCATCAGTGGTCCGTGATTTTACGGGTCAAGTGAACACCCAATTTTTGGATACACAAACTCGCGTCAACATTAATGAACAATTAGAAAAGGTTTTGTCTGCCGCAACATCCCTTTTTACATCCTCAAAAATCACAGTCAATACTCAGTTTGAACCGTTGCCCCCTGTGCAAGCCAAACCTGATGAACTGGGACAGGCATTTACCAACGTCATCAACAACGCCTTGCAAGCCATGGAGGAAGGTGGAACGTTGGAAATCACCACCGAAATCAAGGACCAGGCAATACATATCTCCATCAAAGACTCAGGAACGGGAATTGCCCCCTCACACTTATCCAAAGTCTTTGATCCTTTTTTCACGACCAAAAGCCAGGGAGAGGGGGCTGGACTGGGTTTAACCATTGCCCATCGCCTTATTACCAAAGTGGGCGGACAGATCCGCCTGGAAAGTGAAAAGAACCACGGAACGACCTGTCATATTATTTTTCCTCTTCCATCACCCCTTCCATCACCGCAACCAGCCACCACAAAGGAGTAATGCATCATGGGGAGAAAACGTATAGGCCTATTCGCTCACGTAAAGACGTTCACATTTGTGACAATTCTGCTAGTCGGTTCTAGCCTGTCACTTGAAGCCGCAAGTAAGATCCCCACTAAAGGGATTGCTCCCGAGATCGTTTCGGACTATTTACATGCCATCATCAGGGCGGACCGACAAGTCTATACCACACATATCGTTAAACGGATGCAGGAAAAAGGCATCGTACTAGCGAGAGAAGACTGGCAGGATAAAAATGCTATTCCCCTACCCGCTCAGTTTCTCCACTATTCCAGCAAAATCGTTGCCGAATCAGGAAGCAGCATTCGGTACCGATTGATCAGCCTTTGGCCTATTTATCGAAGAAATGGCCCTGCAACCCCATTTGAGCGGGAAGGGTTGGAAAAGCTCATCAAGAATTCCGATGTCCCGCAACGAGGTGTGGTGGCTACTGGGAAAATGAAATTTTTCCAGTCCATCTATGCCGATAAAGCCACGTCACAAGCCTGTGTCACCTGCCACAATACGCACCCCTTAAGTCCGAAACGGGATTTTAAAGTGGGGGATTCAATGGGAGCGATTGTGATTACCATTCCTTTGGAAGAGTGACCTTCTAACCGACACTCTCATTTTCAGCA
>JBFJON010000368.1:0-2982 GCA_041617575.1 Nitrospirales bacterium
ATTCGACCGCGTAGCTGTTAAGGATGCGTTCCAAATTGGCGGCAATCGTTTCGCGAGCCACCAGGCTTTCATCCAGAGTCAAGTCGCCAAATTCCTGGCGCAGGTTGGTCATGGCCAATTGGATGATGGCGCGCTTCCAATCGTCGATATTGTAAAATGTGCGCTTAATCGCTTCTTCTTCGACGCTTGGCCGGGCCCACATAATCCCATCGACCATGATTTCGACGTTATCCTTGGTGATCACCGCTTGCGGGTCGATCTCCATGGTATGCTCGCGGATGTCACGGATGCGGAGAATGTTGACAAATGGAATTTGAAATCCCAGGCCGGCGGTCAAAAATCGATTGTATTTACCCAGCGTTTCCTGAATGCCGCGCTCGTAAGGTCGCAAGGTGAATATTGGACCATAAACAGTTCTCATATTGAATCTCCTTTTAGAAAGCTCATTTGTGCATGCCAGACGAGGGTTTTAAATCCTTCTGTGTGCTTTTTCGGCGAACAGCAATAGCGGATCTTTTCGATGCCCTTTCCAGGAAAGAGCCTGGATGTGCGAGGCCGGTCAGGACCAAGATTTCTATCGAGCTCACCCCCGTTGGCCGAAAGGGAAAAAAAACAGGACAGCAATTATTGCTGTCCTGTTTTTCGTTCAATTGTTATAACCAATCGTTTTAGATAACAACGACTTGTTCTGCTTGCAGGCCTTTTTGGCCCTGCGTGACGGTGAACTCTACCCGCTGCCCTTCTTCAAGATTGCGGTAACCGCCCCCTAAAATGGCGTTGAAGTGGACGAATACATCTTCTCCTGCTGTGCGCTCGATAAAGCCGTAGCCTTTCGCGCCATTGAACCATTTCACAATGCCTTGTTCTTTTTCAGACATAATTTGGAACTCCTTTTATTAGATTTTGCCGGGTCAAGTAAGGGTTCCAAATCAAATATTTTCTCTCTGGATCAGAACTTACATTAATCAAGCATATAAGTGTACCACTTCAGTTCGATTCCTTGTATTAACCTTTTGTTTGAATCAGATCGATCGACGATCGTGCCTGACCCAGCAGATTGTAATTCCTCAGCCAAAATGGGATAGAAGGGCCTGTTTGCTAAGAGACACTCAGCCGACCTTTTCATGATGATGCCTGCGCTATCTGCAGGTTGAACACCTCCCTGGTCCGTAGGGTATGGGCTTTGATTTTCTCTCTGCGGGTCTGCACCTGCTCACTTCTTCCAAAATAAACATCAGCCGGGGTCGGGTTGTCGAGCGATTCGTGATAGCGTGGGGTTTACCCAAAAAAGTGGATAGAGAGTTAAGACAAGCTGGCAAAGTATTGCCGCTCAAATTCGGCTGGTGAAAGAAATCCCGGCGACGAGTGGCGGCGAATATTTCGCACCGTTTTCTCGACAGGTTCTTGCTTAGCCATCGTATGCTCCTTTTTTGTTAGAAGAACTTTGGGCCGAAAAAGTATCTATTAATTTTGTCCCCCTTTCTTTCTCGCTCGCTCTGAATCGCTAAACGCCAAATAAACAATAATACGTGGAGAAATGGGCCGCGCAGCGGGTCATTTCTCCTGACTCGAGCCGAAGCGAAACTTCGCATCGAGTCGCAGAGTGGGGGTATGGGTGCGAAGCAAACCGAAAGAGGGAACAGGCCGCGGGGTATCGGTTTGTGCGATTATTCTCAATGTTGACATTGATTTGAATTGCCCTAGAATGATGTCAGAAAATTTATTTCAACGGCTTTAGCCAATGAAGGAATCGGTTCTTACACCGATCGCTTCCAAGACAACCTCGCCTCATTCCCTGAAAAACCTTCGGAAGCCGCTGCCAGCAGGTCAGCGGTTTTTTTAATACCTTTACCGGGACAACTGCTTATCGGCGCACTGGTTGGCCTGATCCTCGCCAGCTATCGGTCTCCTCCCAGGCGCGAAAAATAACGATAGTCACCCAATGATCATCCTCATTATTCTCACGTTTTTATTACCCATCTTTATTCTGGTTGTGTTGCCCGTTGGCGTGTTTAACCTTCTCCGTTCCTGGAAGAAAGCCCTGATGTGGGAGGCCAGCCTGATCCTGGCCAGTTCGGTTGCCTTGCTGGGATACTTCCGGATCGACGGTATTCTCTCACCAATGTTTCCAATCCCAGATTATTTCGAATGGACCTTGAAAATCCTTGCCGTCCTCAGCCCGGCTTGCCTCGCGGTCGCCTGGTCGCTCTGGAACGGAGTGAAGGGATGGCTCTCCTGGCTGCTTTTCCCCCTGGTGCCGGCCGGCATGATCGCGATCTGGCTCATGCTGGAATTCCCTTTTGCAAGTTAGAGCGATCCAGAATGGTGTGAAATGAAGCCTTTATTGATCCGCCTTTGGATTCGTGGCAGATATAAATCTGGAGACCCGATCGGGATCCGGCCTTTAATTGCCATTGGCATCATCGGGCAACTGATCGTGTTCCTGATCCCAAACCCAGCCCGGCTGTTAGCTCCCCAGCTTCCTCTACTCTCGCCTCAGGATTGGCCGGGCAGCCAGATCGGCACCGAAGTGTTCTTTACCGACAGCTGGCGCGCCAGCCCCAGTGACCCGTGGAGTCCTCTTCAGTGGGAGGAAAAACGCGGCTTCTACCAGAGCCTGAATTTAACCGGGAACAACGTCAATGCCTCTTTCGAACAAACTATCTTGTGGTTCGCCAACCCTGATGGTAGTGCCGCCGCATGGAACCAGTTGGATAGTGACACATACAACGGGTGGCCAGTCCTCGAGAGAAGGAGGCAGTCGGAGGCGCCTGTATCCATCCTGGCATGCAACCCCGACTCGTCTATTGCGCCTCAATGCTGGTATCTCACCTATTGGGAGCACTGGTTCAGTGCCGTTTTTTTCTGGAGACAGTCTGGTGAAGACCTTCTTCTTCAAGACATCCATCAACTGACCGCCCGCCTGGACTACCTGCTGCTCTCCGCGCCCGCAGAGCCATGTTTTTGGTTTCTCTGCACAGG
>JBFJON010000369.1:0-2978 GCA_041617575.1 Nitrospirales bacterium
AGAGCATGCGGCGCCTATACCGATGACAGTTGAACAGCTCAATGCTGTGAAAGGAAAGCAAAACTTTCTCAGTGAGAACTTACGTAAAGAAATCTTGGCTTCAATACAGGCACTTGTAAACCAACAATTTGGCCAACCTATCCCTCAGGGAGGGAGTTTGAGCCAAGAAATCTTGGCTTCAACACAGGAAATTGTAAATCAGGGACTTTCACAACTCACAGGATTTTAATAATTTGGACGAACTCATCCCATAAATAAGTGGATGCCGAACTGGCAATCTTGCTAAAGTTGTGCAAAAGCTACTTCAGCCCTAGAGAGAGTTAGGGATACATTTCTTATCTGACTCTTGGGAATTAGCGAAGACCAACATAAAGGTCAGAATTAGAAATCGAAAGGTATCGAGGGATCTGAGAGTTGGAGTGGAAGGTAAGGTAGCGGGGAAAGGTAACATGTGCTAGTTGGACACCTTACCAAATCTATGTAAACACAGCGCCCGGCCTATATTCATATCATTATAAAAAAATAGGGGGGATGTCCTTATGAATACAATCATCAAAATTGGTTTGGGAATCGCCTTAGCGCTTCCCCTGTCTGCTCCTATCACAACGGGCAAGAATGCCTATGGAATTGTTGAGGCACCATCATCATTTAGCTCCCTGAGAAATATATCCCCCAAAGATCTTGTTCCCCAGTCCCCATTGAGTGGTGAGCAGCTTGATGCCATACAGGGGATGGCGGGCATTTGCATTTCCTGTTTGGGCGAAACAACAATTGATCGTCTGGTTCAGACCCTTAGACAACGTGGCAAATTTTCTGTAGATGTAGATGATGTAAAGGCAACGTTGAATAAGTCAAATCAGTTTATCGTAGGCGGTGGGCCGTTGACCCAGAGCCATCAGACTATGGTTAACCAGACAATAATTAACCAGGCGTTCAGTCCCTCTCGCGAACGGCTCTCAGTAGTGGGGGTCCAACAAATCCAAACTCTGGCAATCCAATTCCCAAACGAGCAACAGGCCACGAATTTGGCTCAAGAAATCAGTACCTTGACACGAGAGATCATTAACAAGAACCTGTCACAACTCCAACTGGCCCGAGAAATTATTATCTCGACGCAGGAAATCATCAATCAGGCGGCCATGAATGGGGCTGTGAAGACCACGACGATTAATCAACAATTCACCAATATCCCGGGTGGAGTATCCTTGAGATAAGCCAGGTGTGTCTATGAAATTATTTCTGGGTATTATATGTCCTTATTCACTAACCTCAAAACGAGCCAAGAGTTAAATACAGGCCTTATTAAGGACATTAAATGAACTTCCTCAGAATTCATGGACACATCAAAAAGTACAGATAAGGTACAAGGTACTTAAGAGTTGTCTATGGAAAGAAAACGGAGGAGGTTTTCCAGGGAGTTCAAGATTGAGGCGGTTCGTCTAACCACGGAGGGAGGTCAGAGCCTTTCCCAAGTAGCCCGTGATTTAGGAATTCGGTATTCGATCTTAGGTCGGTGGAAAAAAGAGTTTGAACAGGATCATGAGTTGGCTTTTTGCGGCCAAGGTCATGTACAACCGGAAGCGGAAGAGTTGCGCCAACTTCGACGCGAGAATGAGCAATTGCGCATGGAGCGGGACATATTGAAAAAAGCGGCGGCCATCTTCTCGAAGGAATTCCTATGAGATAATGGCCAACGCTACTTAACGATGTGTCCACATTTCCTGAGGAAATTCACTTTTAATAAACAACGAAAAGATTAATCTAGTGATCGCTAAACGGTATACTCTACTTCAAAACTCTTGGTTGAAAACTTTACTCCTTTTCACGCTCTTTGCGAATCCATTAAACGTCTGGAGTGCTACAACGACGGTCCGAATTGGTCAAGACCTCCGTGTCTTTGTTCCCATGAAATCCTTTAAGGCTCTCCGGGACGAAAACATGGTTAGGCAGGCATACGACTATTCATGTGGCGCGGCTGCCTTAGCGACACTTCTCACGTATGGACTCGGTGATCAACTTACCGAAGCAGACATTCTACAAGAAGTGCTCACGGCGCTTTCAAAAGAGGATCTAGACACCCGCAAGAAAAAAGGCTTGTCCTTGTTAGACCTACAGAAAGTGGCACATGACCGTGGACACAAAGCCCAAGGGTTCCGGTTAGCCCCGGAATTCCTCCAAAAGCTCACGGGCCCGGTCCTCGTGTTTATCAAACCACGCGGCTACGAACATTTCGCTATTCTCAAGGGCATCCGCGAAAGGCGGGCTTATCTCGCAGATCCTTCTTTGGGTAATGTTCGGTTGGCACTGTATCAATTTCTAGACATGTGGCTCGACGAAACGGGCAAGGGGGTAATCTTTGTCGTCGAACGGGTCGACGGTACGGGGCAAGCCGACTCTCCCTTGTTCCTTCCACAACAAGCTCCTTCGCAACCTGAGGTCTTGGCTACGCGGCAACTACTGGAAACATCGGCTTTCACGGATCGCCTTCCTCAAGTTCTTCAATCCCTCCCCTAAATCAAGCATGAAGAGATCTCCATGCGCACACACCTGGTCTCTGACTGTCTGGGTTATTTTCATCCTGCCGTGTTTCATATTTGTAAACGATGTACAAGCAGAGACGAATCAGCACGCCAAGCAGAAAAACTCCTCTCTGCCAGAGGTGCTCACCTTAGATGAAGTGGCCCGCGTCTTGCGGGTCACCCCAAAAAGTGTTGCCCAACTCGCAAGGGAGCACCGCATCCCAGCCCGATTGATCGGTGGACATTGGCGCTTCAGACGAACAGCTATTCTCGATTGGCTAGGACGACTAGATACCATACCCCAAACCACCAACCAACTCCCGCCAACATCCAGTCCTGAGGTATCTCCTACGCCCACCCCTCAGCTTGACGGAGCCACCCTTCGTCAACCCTCTGAACTGCCATTATCCAAGGACACCTTGCCCAAGTCCGACTTACTGAATATTACTGGACGGGGAC
>JBFJON010000370.1:0-2978 GCA_041617575.1 Nitrospirales bacterium
CTTCCACCATTGGTAGAAGGTGGTGGTGCTGCAGGAGCACTCGTAATTGGATCACCCTGGGGATTGGTTTTGACTTCTGCTTCTAAACCTTCACTCATGGCTTGATCCCCCCTTATCTAAAATAAAATTTTCCAACAAACCTTATGCTTCTCTCTGCATGTGTTCAGCTTTATGTCCAAACGCCGCCGCGTTTCCATCACCCGGGCTTGGAATACTGAAATCCAGAGGATTGGTGTGGGTTTTGCCATCATGAACCCTGGACTGTAGTCCAGTATATCGAACATTTTCCTTATGATCTGGCAATTTAATCCCCATCTCTTCGCGTACCCGCTTAAAGACGGCAGCTACCCGTCTAATTTTTGCCGCATCAGAATCTCGAACCGTGAACATGGCATCTTCATGTCCTTGTTCCGCACAAATAGCCGAAGTCCAACAATTGGTTCCTGCCCGAATCATTTTGAGGGTTAGATTGGCATAATGACAATGTACTCCGATAAAGATGCAGGCCTCAATCTTATTCCCCCATATCGTCAGATTGGGATGATTCGGGTTGATGACTTCTTCAGGCTCAACTTTTGGATACTTGGGTCTGTAGTCTGGCATTGGAATGACCAATACCTCAGGAATTTGGGCAGCCAATTCCAAAACCGCTTTCGCCTTATCCGCCGCATGGTCATTCCATGCCCATAAGACCAAGGGTCCAGGAAAGATAGTGGCATTTTTTCTCGTAAACATCGTACGCGCCATGGCTTCCATTGCCCGCTCTTCCTCAACAACATGCCCAAATTTCAGACCATACCCTGTGTCCGGCGTCAGTACGCCAAGTTCCGCAGCCGATGGTGGATGGAAACCTTGTGGCCCTGGAGCTACGATTGCCTCTTCTAGTTCTTTCGTTAATTCCACGTTGGACTCCGATTCACATTAAATACGAAATCAGCAAGGAAGCGATCGAGTTTAAGACTGCCACGGACTTGCTAAAACCGGTTTTGTATTTTTTTCGTGGTAAGTAATATTTTGGGTGAGGGCTGCATCGCCAATCTGGTCAATCATTTCCATCTTAATGGCCTTATGTTTGGCCATGTTATCGCAGACCCACACACATTGGGCACAGCCTTTACAACGGTCTACAGCCACATAGGCCGACCCATATTTCAAACCCTTATCTTTTCCTGCCTCTGTGTCATATTGAATCGTATTGGCTTCTGGACAATACTGTGTACACAATTTACAACTGGTTGCGGCACATATGTCCTGATCAATATTCGCTACAAGATACATCGGGTCCCCCTTTCAATTTCCTCTTTTTTAGGCCGAAGCCTTTGCTTTGGCATCTGTTTGGTCGGCCATTGAGGAAGCTCCAAGCGTCCATCCGTTTTCGATGGCATAATCCCAGGCAGCCTTCACGACCGCCAAGTTTTTTTCGATTAATTCAGCCTTCTTCTTAAATTTCCTTTCCACTACACTATCGAGAGCTGCCGTACCTCCTGACACAACGAATCCTTTTCCAAGAAATCGATCTTTCACAGCCGTACCCGTGGCATCTAAATCTGAAAGGCCCGTAATTGCGCCGATTGCCCCAACCATAGCCATGTTCGTAGCCAGATCGATTCCCGCCACATCCAGCGACATTTGGGTGGCCGGGAGGTAATAGATTTTTGCATTTAACTCTTTCAATTCCGCAGCTTGATCCGGCTCAAGATTCATAGGTGTATTGCTATTGATCAGAACGACTCCATCCTTTTTTAACCCATAATAAAAAGGATTTGTGTAACTCTTTCCATGGGTGATGCACTGCGGATGAAAGACCATGAGGATATGCGGGAATGTAATTTCTCCAATTTCATAGATAGGCTCGTTCGAGACGCGTACATAACTTTCTACGGGGGCCATTCGCTTTTCAGACCCATAGAAAGGAACGATGGTACTTTCCCCTCCAGCATTAATGACCGCCGTACTAAAAATGTGGGAAGCGGTCACCACACCCTGGCCACCAACGCCTGCCATACGAATGTTATAACGAATAGCCATAATCAACCTCCATAATCATACCTTGAGCATCTAAAACCAACGGACTAGGATCGGAAACTATCCTTTTGTTATCGCAGCTGCTGGTTTCGGGAGATATTCTTTGTACCCATACAATTCCCCCAAGTGCTGCTTGGCTTCGTCTGTAAGATATTCAGAAAATGCATAACGATCGTTCTCCACATCTTTGGCATCTTCCATCACTTTATCTGTTGGAATCGCATATTCGATATTACAAGACGTATAGGCTTGGATATAGGTTGGACCCACTTCTCGTGCAATCAAGATCGCTTTTTTAATGACACTTTCTACTCTTCTTGGGTTGTTGGGAACCACCGTCGCCACATACGCACATCCAGCCACCTTGGCCATTCCTATCATATCCATTTTTTCAAACTTTTTCCCAAGTGGCGCCATCTTTAAGACCTGCCCTTTATTCGTCATTCCACTCTCCTGACCACCCGTGTTCCCATACACTTCGTTGTCTAACATGATGGTCGTAAACTTTTCTTTGCGGAACCAGGAATGCAGTGTTTGCGCGAACCCGATATCGGCCATTCCGCCATCGCCAGCCATTACCACGACATCTTTAGGGCGATCTCCAAATCGTAATCGAAGGCCACGAGACAACCCACTCGCAACCCCATTTTGGTCGCCATAATTTCCATAAACGAAAGGAACGGCCGCCTGGGAAATCGCCAATCGTCCACAACCAGCTGTTCCCACCGTAATGGTATCTTCAGGGTTCGGAAGAGCAATAAAAGCTAAACGAATAAACAAGGTCATCGCGCACCCCGCACACATGGGATGTTCTTCCATGATTTCCTTAAACGTACCGACCTGAGACACGGTCGTTTTTTTGCCAAATGGTCCATGCTCCACCATATCCCTATATTCTTTTGGCATAAACTTTCCAAAGCCTGGAGTAAATTTTACGTAATCGAGACTCATAA
>JBFJON010000371.1:0-2976 GCA_041617575.1 Nitrospirales bacterium
ATTCAGCGAGCAAATATTCCTTATCCCGATCGCTTGTTTTCATGGGGATTATTTGAAATTCTTCCTATTGAGGATGTGTTTGCTGGCGATTTTCTTCAGACTCTCGGGCATCAATACGATCCCCATCACCGCGTGCGAGAACTCTACTCGTATTCGAAATCATTAGCTGATACGGAGTTGGACCGCCAATTATATCTTGACCTCAAACTCGTGATTTCTGATAACGATGTTTTAAAAGTGACACGGATGACGGAAGCGAACGGAATAGCCGTACGATTCCCGTTTCTCGATCATCACTTGGCTGAATTTGCGGGGTGCATACCGGCGCATATCAAAATGCAGGGGACAAAGTTACGGACCTTCTTTAAGGAGGCCTATGCCGATTTACTTCCTCGTGAGATACGTAGGAAAACCAAGCATGGTTTTGGATTGCCGATTCCAATGTGGTTACGAACGGACAAGAAGCTCAGAGAGATGATGATGGATCTATTGCGTAGCGAGACTATTCGCCAACGTGGATATTTCAATAAGAATACGATTGAGGAACTGATCAAAAGGCATCGGGAGGACACGACGTCATTTTTTGGAACGATGCTTTGGAACTTTGTCATGTTGGAATTGTGGCTTCGGCGGCATTGTGACAAAAATTAAGAGGCGGTAAGCGTGGCTGCACATCCTTCCTCCATAACCATGTTTGAGGTCGTGCTGCGTGCGTATTTTTGAGGAAGGCTCACGTGGGTAGATTGAAATCGCTTGGATTCCGAGCTCTCGGTACGTTCTTGCATCGGGTGGGGTTCTTTGTACTGATCAATCAATGGGTGGATCGTGTGCAGAAAAAGGCCTCACAGAAAAAACAGCTCTGTTTCCCGTGGATTCAGAAACGAAAGTCGAGGCCTGTTCAGATTCTCATGTACCATGGGATTGACGACGCCTGGTCTCCATTTCTAGCCCCTGTCCCAATTCGTCGTTTCAAAAATCATCTGGAGTATCTCGCAACTTATTGCAACGTGTTGGCTCTTGAGGAGGCTGTTGAACGAATACCACGGCGCGATGTACCTCACCGAGCCGTGGTCATTACGCTGGATGATGGATATCGCGATAGCTACGTGAATGCGTTCCCTCTTCTAAAAGAAATGGGACTTCCTGCCACGGTCTTTCTGGCGACGGCAGCTATAGGAACAGGAAAGTTCCTTTGGCACGATCGCGCATGTTGGATGATTAGCCAAACTACAGTCCCGTTTTTGGAGGGCTTTGGAAGTAGCAACAGATATCAACTCGATACGTGGGCCACCAAGCGAGCCGCTCAGGAGGGTGTCCTTTTGTACCTACGATCTCTCGACGATCAGGGCAGAATTCATGCCATTGAAAGCCTCTCGAGTCATTTGAAAGTCTCTGGTGAACCGGACTACGACCCTCGCTTAATGCTCAATTGGGAAGAAGTGAGGGAAATGTACAGTGCGGGTATTCGTTTTGGTGCTCATACCGTGAACCATCCTATCCTTTCAAAATTACCCTTGACAGCAGTTGTTGACGAGATTCGTGAGTCAAAAGAAACGATTGAACGATTTTTGGGAGATCGCGTCACAACTTTCGCCTATCCGAGTGGACGACCACAGGACTTCAATTCGGAGATTAAAGAGATCGTGAAGCAGGAAGGATTTGCATGCGCAGTGAGTACGGTGGCTGGAGCAAATTATGAGGGTGATGACCTTTTCGACTTAAAAAGAGTGGGGTATTGGGATCAGGATATTGGACCGTTTGGACTGCGTTTCGAGTATACCCGATTTTGTACATAACTAGGAAAGTTGTGGTTTTTTTGCGGTGTGCCTATGAAGTGGAAATTCCTGAAGGGCCGAGAGGCCTTTCAATCACATCGAGAGCAGTGGGATGCGCTGAATGCGGCCATCAACAACCATATCTTGCTCGACTCAGATTTTTGGGATCCACTTGTGCGTTTGTTTGGTCATGAAGAACTCTATCTCGGTATTTCTGAAACTAGCGAGTATCCCGGCATGATTCTCGTTGAACATGTGGGACAAGGACAGTGGAAAACGTTTCAGCCGTCACAGGCCCCACTTGGTCCAATCCTTTTATGGAATCCATCCAACATTGAACAGCAAATGAGTGAATTAGTTAGAAGTCTTCCTGGCTTTGCATTCGCTGTAGGAGTCAGCCAGCAAGACCCAGACTATACTGTCATTAGACCCGATCGTGGTTATCGTACCCTAGAATTCTTGGACTATATCACCATTCCCAGGATCTCACTTGTCGAGACATTTGAAGTCTATTGGAAATTACGAGGAAAAGATCTTGTCGGGAATCTTGCGCGACGGAGAAAAAGACTTGGTGAGCAGGGTGTGGAGATGTCACTTTTGGAAGATCGAACTCCGCAAAGCGTAGAAGAAGTCGTTAGAGTCTATGGACAGTTCGAAGAATCCGGCTGGAAAGGTGCGTACGGAACAGCAGTGAGGGCCGACAATGACCAGGGCACATTTTATCGTGAGATGCTAACCAGATTTTGTGGTCGAGGCGAAGGTGTCATGTATCGATTGTTCATGGATGAAAAGCCGATTGCGAGTAATCTGTGTGTAGAGCGAAATGGCATGCTCATCTTGTTGAAAACGGCGTATGATGAGGAGTACAAGAAATTGTCTCCAAGTTACATCATGCTTGAGGACATGCTGAAAAAATTGTTTGCGGACAAGAATGTTCACGTGCTTGAGTTTTATGGCCGGGCTAAGGAGTGGCACAAAAAGTGGACGGGTGAGGAGAGATCCATGTACCACGTTAATTTATACCGATATGCGATGATCTCCCACGCCAGAAAATTCTTGAAAACGCATGGGCTTTGGGCGAGCGAGAAAGGATAGTACGTGGATGTCGTTGTGCGTCATGCTGACCTTGTAGTTGATCGTGACCAGATGGTTGACCTTCAGAAGCGGTATCTGACAGCACGTTCTGACATCGGACGCTTTG
>JBFJON010000372.1:0-2967 GCA_041617575.1 Nitrospirales bacterium
AGCGATTTAAACGACGTCAAACTCATCACCCCCCCCTCAAAAGGAGGCTATGGTCTAGACGGGCAATGGAACGATGATTTCCACCATGCCCTCCATGCCCTGGTGACGGGAGAACGGCAAGGCTATTACCAAGACTTCGGCAAGTTGGATCATGTCGCAACCGCCTTCCGTAAGCATTTCGTCTACTCAGGCCAATACTCGCACCATCGCCACCGGAAGCATGGAAATTCCGCCGCACAATTCTTATCTTCCCAATTTGTCGTATTTACCCAAAATCATGATCAGGTAGGCAATCGCGCGCAGGGAGATCGACTTTCTACTCTTATTCCCCATGCAGCACAACAAGTTCTGACCGCTTCCGTACTTTTGTCCCCTTCCATCCCGCTTCTCTTTATGGGAGAAGAGTATGGAGAACGTGCCCCTTTTCATTATTTCATCGATCATGGAGACCAAGGATTGATCGAAGCAGTTCGCAAAGGCCGATTGGCCGAATTCAAACCCTTCGGGTGGAAAAAAATTTCTGATCCCTACGCCCTCACCACCTTCGAAACATCCAAACTCACTCCCCCGGAAGGTCGTGACGATGCACAACAGCATATGGCAGCCTGGACCAAACAACTCATCGCTTTGCGAAAACAGCATGCCTCGTTGGGGACTGGCGTGAAAGGGCACCAGTTACGAGTGTGGATGAACCCCGGAAAAACCGTCTTGACGATTTATCGAAAAAACCCAAATACAGAGGCCATGTTGCTGATCCTAGGATTCAACGATAAAACCACGACTCTTTCGCTTCATCAACCCAAAGGCCAATGGAAACTTCTGCTGGACAACGGCCAACCCGAATATGCCGAGCCGAATCAGGCCTCCTCTTCACTAGCGCTTGCAATCCTCGACCTGACTGCAGGAAAACAAACCCTCACCCTACCCGCCTTCCCAGCTTGGGTCTTCAAGCAAACCTAAACTCGGAGTCGACGTCTGAGGACAAAAAAATTTATGAAACGGGTCATGTGGATTAAACATAAATTAGAAGGTCTGGCAGGCCCAGCGAGAATTGAGTGGGTTGAAGTTAAGGAAAAGGGAAAACGGCTAGAGTATCAACAGCAGGTATTTCGATCTTTACGTGGACGAGGCTACAAGTCAAACTATTTTGACATGAAAACGGGTGAAGAGTACTGGATCTCTGGCTGCAGAAAAGATGGGCGAAATGCCCTATACAACACCAATGTGGAAATCGATGAAAGTGCTTAAGAGGAATACTGGATCAATATTCGTCACATGCCAGAAAATGTAGAAAAAAATAAATTCCGTGCCTCGGGCAAATACAAACAACCCACCCTGTTTCAAGCAGGCTTGAAGAAGACAACACTGAGCGGAGGAAGGATAACAAGGAGAGAGAAGGGTTGATTGTGCCAGGGGATGGGATCGGCCTGCACGCTGCCGCCATTACCAATATTACTCCCCCCGTAGATTTCTGAGTCACTATTCAGGAGTTCCCGATACTGGCCGCCGCGAGGCACGCCCATCCGGTATTGCTCCCGTGGCACCGGGGTAAAGTTGCATGCGCAGACTACAAGATCATTCTTGTCCTGCGCATAGCGAATATAGGTGAGCGTGGAATTGTCGCTATCGTGCAGATCAATCCATTGAAAGCCCTGCCAATCAAAATCGACTTGATACAACGCAGGCTCTGATTGATACAGTCGATTGAGATCGGCAATGTATTGTTGTAATCCACGATGTGGAGCATATTCGAGCAAATGCCATTGCAAGCTGTCGTCATGATTCCATTCCCACCACTGCCCAATTTCTCCACCCATGAAGAGCATCTTTTTGCCAGGATGTCCCCACATATGGCCATAGAGCGCACGAAGATTGGCAAACCGCTGCCAGTCATCCCCGGGCATCTTGTCCAGCAGCGACTTTTTCCCATGCACCACTTCATCATGCGATAGGACAAGCACGAAATTTTCCGTGAAGGCATACATGAGCCCAAATGTGACTTTATGCTGATGGAACTTTCTGTACACGGGATCCATTTGAAAATATTCCAGTGTATCGTGCATCCAACCCATGTTCCATTTAAAGGAAAATCCTAACCCGCCCACATAGGTCGGCCTGGACACGCCGGGCCACGCCGTAGATTCTTCCGCAATCATGAGAATGCCAGGATGTTCCTGATGAGCAACGGCATTTAATTCCTTGATGAATTCCACTGCTTCCAGATTTTCGTTTCCGCCAAATTGATTCGGCACCCATTCGCCGTGTTTCCGCGCATAGTCCAAATAAAGCATGGACGCCACGGCATCCACACGCAGACCATCAATGTGATAGCGATCAAACCAGCTTAGGGCACTATTTATGAGAAAGTTTTTGACTTCAGTCCGACCATAGTTAAAGATTCGACTCTTCCATTCCGGGTGATAGCCTTTTCGGGGGTCGGAATGGTCATAGAGATGCGTCCCGTCAAAAAAGGCAAGCCCATGGGGGTCATCAGGAAAATGTGCCGGCGCCCAATCCATTATGACCCCAATACCGGATTGATGGCAGACATCCACAAACTCCATAAAATCTTCCGGCGTCCCAAATCGGCTGGTCGGCGCAAAATAGCCTGTGGACTGATACCCCCAAGACCCATCGAATGGATGTTCGACAATAGGCATGAGTTCGATATGCGTGAATCCCATCTCCTGCACATACGTGATGAGGTTTGGGGCCAGCTCCCGATACGTCAACCACCGATTCCCCTCTTCGACATGACGTTTCCACGAGCCAAGATGCACTTCATAGATGGACAATGGTTTTTTCAACGGGTCGCCGATCTTTCGCGCTTGCACCCAATTCAAATCGTTCCACTGATGCTGAGACACATCGCAGACGAGCGAGGCCGTTTTGGGACGTAATTCGGCAGCTGTGGCATAAGGATCAGCTTTCGTAAACGGAATACCTCCTCCTTGAGGTAAAATTTCG
>JBFJON010000373.1:0-2965 GCA_041617575.1 Nitrospirales bacterium
CATGGCCGAAAAGATGCCAGCCACCTGTGGCTCCCGGCATGCAGAGGTCTTTACCGACATCATCAAGCATAAAGGCATTCTCGACGAACCCATGTTGGCCATCAGAACCTTTGGCCTCAAACATGTGGGACGATTACTGGGCATGGTGCCGATGGTCATTCAATCGATACTCAAAGGCAAGGTCCCCTTGTCTGGCCCACTGCACCGACCGATCTCAAGTATTCAACACATTCAACGGCTGTTTAAACGTGTCAGAATCAAATCATGAACTACGCCTTCTTCCCAGGTTGCGTGTCAAAAGGAGCCTGTCCAGAACTCTATCAATCTGTCATGCAGGTCTATCCTCAATTGGGCATTGATCTCGATGAAATGACCACAGCCTCCTGTACCGGAGCGGGTGTTCTTCAAGAAAAAGATGTGAAACTCGGCGACACGCTGAATGCACGGACCTTTGCCCTGGCGGAACAACAGGGCCTGCCCATCATGACGATCTGCAGTACCTGCCAAGGCGTCATGAGCCAAGCCAACCACCGGCTCACCACTCAACCAAGCTACCGTGAGGAAATCAACCAGTTCTTACAGGAGGAAGGGCTTAACTATCGCGGCACTACCACCATCAAACATTTTCTGTGGATTTTATTAGAGGATGTTGGGGAAGATGTTCTTCTAGAAAAAATCACCAGGCCATTAACCGGACTTCGTGCGGCACCCTTTTATGGATGTTATATCCAACGACCAACTGAAGCCTTAGGTTTTGAAGAACATCCCGATCGAGGAAAATCGTTGGAACGCATCATTGAAATTCTGGGAGCAGAAGTCGTCGACTTTCCTGGAAAAACGCGATGCTGCGGGTTTCCCATTCTCACGATCAACAAAATTAATTCCTTATCCATGGTGGCCACCCATACTCAAGACGCCAAATCTCACGGCGCTGATATCATGGTCACCCCCTGTCCACTTTGTCATCTCAATTTGGACGGCATGCAGACCCAAGCCGCCAGTCAACACAACACTTCCATCAACCTGCCTATTCTTCACCTGCCCCAACTCCTCGGCCTCGCTATGGGCATGGACCCGAAAACTTTAGGCCTTACAAGAAATCTCATTTCTCCTGAATCCGCTCTAGCTAAAATGAGCCTCAGACTCTAGCGTGATTAGGATTGACAGAACCAAACATTCCCACTACCCTCCAAGTTAAGCGAGCTATGAAAAACTCCAAAAACATTCCTAGGAGCAAGACGCCATGAGTACAAAAACCAAAGAAATATTGAATCAGGCTTTGGACCTTCCTTTGGTTGAAAAAGCCCATCTAGTAACCTGCCTTCATTCAAGCCTTGATAAACCAGATGAAGAAATTGATAGTCTTTGGCGAGAAGAAGTCGAAAAAAGAGTTGAAGCATACCAATCAGGAAAACTCCACTCAGTATCCCTTCAGGAAGCTCTATCCAAATACCAGCGCTAATGGAAATTCGACAATAAGAAATTGCCCAGCATGAACTTGATGAAGCTGTCACATTTTACAATTCAGAACGAACAGGATTGGGTGCGGATTTCCTGGTCGAATTTATCAACTCTCTTGAACGAATCAAAGCCTACCCCCAAGCCTAGCACCCTTTCACCAAACATACACGCCGCTGTCTATTACGAAGGTTCCCTTATGGAATTGTCTATCAACTACTTGAGACCGAGATTCTAAGTGGTATCACCCACATCACATGGGGTATAATTCTGCAAATTTGCTCTGTAGGTATTCTCTGATGAGAAAAATACGGCGTGCAAAAGCCTGGTGTGTCCCCTCTAGGAAATGGAGACATTGCTGACTGAAGAAGCCCTACCTGTGAACGAACAATTTCTGACTGCTGTGGATTAGGTAATAAATATGATACCAAGACCAATACTGTTGATTATTACTCTAGCGTATATCCTCAGTGGATGTGAAAGCCTATCGAGTATCTTTGCCAATGGCCATACACAGGTCCCACCCCTAAAGATCCAAACGGGCGGGCCTGATTCCAATGAGTTTACGGTGGTGGAGGCAGTCCAAGTGAAGGAAGATCCACTTCCCAAAGTCGCCGAATCCAATTTACCTTCTATTTCGTCGATGGGGGTTGGGAAAAGATCACGGCCTGGTGGCCGCTATCTTCCGCTGGTCCTCTTTCCTTTCGACTCCTGGCAGTTAACGCCGGACGCGGAAAAAATGCTTCAGGAAGCTAGCAATTGGTTGCGCACATCAATGCATGGGGAGTTGGCTATTGAAGGGCACACGGATGCAAAAGGGACGAACGCCTACAACCACGCTTTGGGCTACAGACGAGCACAGGCAGTCATGAAATATCTCGAAGATCTTGGCATAAAGCCTGGCACCATGGAGCCAATTTCATATGGGGAATTAGACCCTATTTGTCAGGAAGAAGATGAATTTTGTTACGATATGAACCGACGGGTCTTTATGTTTGTCGCCAATCGCAAACTTCCTGCGCTTCTCAAATCCTTTCAAATACCCCTACCTGATCTAGCTCAACCTCTGCAGGAGAATATCCCATGACGAGTCTGAAAAAATTTTCTCTTCGCCATCCCGCGTGGTTAATTCTAGCTTCCCTGGTCAGTACCCTTGGGTTCTCCGGATGTGCAGAAATGTCTGCGCTCATGAGTGAATGGAATACCGTCGAATCGGAACAAAACCTGACTGAAGAAGCCATGACGCAACCCGCTGCCACTCCACCACCAAGCATACAAGATGTGGAAGAGGCCATTTCTTCCACCAAGACATTATTGGATGATCAACAAAAGCAGATTGGTAACTTATTATCTTTACGAGGAGAAGTGAAGCAAACCCTACGTGAGTTTCGTGACCAAAATCTCGCCCCGATGAACGCGGCCATTGAAACCTTGCAGCATCAAGTTGGAGGGTGGGAAGAAACTTCAACCACAAATCAGGCTACGCTTTCTTCAACCATAGGAAAGC
>JBFJON010000374.1:0-2963 GCA_041617575.1 Nitrospirales bacterium
CCAGTCATTGTGATTCCCAGCATCCTGGGCTCGCGATTGGAAAAGAGGGTTACCGGGGAAGTGGTCTGGGGTGCGTTTGGATCGGGGGCGGTGGATCCGACATCGGCGGAGGGCGCGCACCTGTTGGCTTTGCCGATGGAACCTGGCGCAGACTTGAAGGATTTACGAGATTCCGTGCGTCAGACCGGGGCTTTGGATCGGGTAGTACTGAAGTTCTTCGGCATTCCAATAGAACTGAATGCCTATTACAACATTCTGCGCACGCTCGGCGCGGGTGGATATCGCGACCAGCAATTGGCTGAGAGCCATGCAGTGGATTATGGCAACCGCCACTTTACCTGCTTTCAATTCGCCTATGACTGGCGTCGCGATTTAGTGGAGTCTGCACAGGGGTTGGACCGCTTTATCAAAGCCAAGGAGATCGAAGTTCAGCAGGAAATCTTCAAACGGTGCCAATCTCTTGCCAGATATTAGTGACGCGCAAGAGCGGCGGCGTGTAGCCCTGGATCATCTAGGAAAAGCCTTGGCCCGGGCCAAACAACTCACCGCGACTCTGGATGTCCCTGCCCATCCTCCTGACACCACTCGGCTGTTGTTAGTGGCTGGGGATTCGATGGCCACGATGTCGACCGCACAGATACAGGCAAACGGTTGGTTCAAGATTGTCAAACATGCCCCCGGCGACGGCGTGGTGTTACGGCGAAGCGCGCTGATGGATGAACGGGAAGAGAAGAAGTTGGGTAACCGATTAACCTCTCCCATCGGGTGGAGCCAGGTGTTGTTTATCTTTTCCGATCATTTGGACATGACCGAAGATCCGGCCTTTGTCGACAACATCTTGTACTTTTTATTGGAAAGCCCTCGGTCGGGATCATCGACGTGAGCAACATTTCCTCCATATGTAGGCTTGATCAGGTCTTCGTTTTATCGAGTTTGTGCGGATGTCGATTCGGACAGGACCGGTCGCTGCACCTGGTGGGAATCGTTTTGGTCCCCTCTACCCGTAAGGCCCCACAACGTAGGCCATTTCGCAGAAAGGTACATTTTTTTCCCGTTGGTCGAGCATCTAGCCAAAAGGTACATCCTTGGGTCGTGCAATTATAGACTGGCCCAAACCGGCCGCGCACAGGATCTAATACACCTTTTTGACATTGCGGACACTTCACCCCAGTTGAAGTCAGTTCGCCAAAGGCACAGGCCTCACTTTTTTTGGCCATGCTCTCTCCTTATTCAGAATGGTCCTTCACACCTTGCCGCCGATTGATTGAACCAACTACATTACGAAACCTATCAAAGGCTGCAGCAATCGACACATGAAAATCACCCTGTATTGGCGTTATTGAAAAGGGACATGGGACGTCAGAGCTTTGTTCACCCACAACTGCTTGTCCTAACAGTCCGCCGTCATCCCTGCTCAACATGGACTTTGAGTTTCAACAGGCCCCGTTCAAACATGGTTCCGATCATGGAATCCATCATAAGCGCCAAATATCCACCGATAATCGGCATGTTCATATCGCCCTGCATACTCCACGTAACTTTCGTCACGTTCTCTGCCAAAACCTCATATCGCATGGCGCTCTTGCATTGATACTTTCCCTGATCAAAGAACAGATCATATTCAATGCCACGGTCCGGTGACGACATGGTCAAGGTCAGCGACCCACCGCCCTCTCGATCCGTCCAAGATTGATTCGCACCAACTCCGGATGTGATCGCTCCAAGGGTCGTGACAATTTCCGGATCCTCTTCCTTCCATGGAGCCCACACATCCCATTTCTTCAAATCGCCCACATACTCATGAATAGCTTCCGGCTTGGCTTGAATGTCAATGGCACGACTCAGGCCAAATTTTGTTGGGAGAAACATCCCACCGATCAACACAACAATAATCACAGAAACCAGAAGCACGCCAATTCGCCTGATCCATGGTCTCATGGTGTAGCCCCTCCTTAATGATAAAAATCCTCCTCTTTAGAGAAAACGTTGTATGGCCATATAGATGCTCATCAGACATCCCTTGGGACCAACAATCCGTCGATTACGAAGAACTATTCGGCACCCAACCAGCCATGACACAGCGCTGGGCGATGAGGGGAATGAAACTTTGTATGTCCTGGGAAATTGTTTGCATAAAGCTCTCGGCGAGTTCTTGATCGGTGAAGCATTCATACACATCATCCAAGAACCCACCGCGGAGCAATGGATGATAGAGAAATTCATTGCCAGCACCGGTCTCGACTTCTAATGGATATTCAACTACTTCAATTCCCTCTAGGCCACCAGATTTCAACCATTTCCCGGCATCCTCCGCCGATGGTCTTTCAGTTATGTAATCCCATAAACATTTACGTTCTGCAATCAACCCTCTTGCCAGCAATTCCTGATCGACCCGCTGCCACAACGAATCAAATGTTCCGAGCGAAGGGAACGAGAGGACGAGTTGGCCGCCAGGCTTAAGAAACCTTAACAATTGATGCAGCACTGTCTCTCGATCAGGTCGAAAAAACATGAACGATAAATTGCCGGTGATGCGATCGAAGTGGCCTAAATTCTCCGGTAAATGTTTGACGTCTTCCCGGCGAAACTCCAGCCATGGAAAGTAGGAGCCTTGCACAGTTCTGGCCCTTATGAGTTGGGCCTCACTGACATCAATGGCAAGCACCTGCCCTGTTGAACCAACATGATGAGCGAGATAAAAGGCGGGAATGCCATCCCCACAGTTCACATCTAAGACGGTTAATCCAGCCTGAATATCAAGATGGGTGAGGAGACTTTCCGCAAACGGCCTAGACCACGGGTCTTTTTTCGGCAATTCACAGAGCCATGGTGGTGGCGTTTTCGGGTAGGACGACGGGGAAGAAGTTGGCATCATCATTCTGTTTACCTGAAAAGTTAGAGCACTCTACCATTCTTAAAACATTGAAGACGAATGTTCCAGAAATGGTCTTTTGGCGAAATTA
>JBFJON010000375.1:0-2961 GCA_041617575.1 Nitrospirales bacterium
GCTCAACCGTTTGAAAAACCGCCTGTTATAACGGAAGTTTCATGCAGCAGCGTTCGTTCGCGGGAATAGAGTGTTTGGGGAAATGCCTCTAAATTGTGATCTTCCGTTCCAGATAACCCTTCAACATTCTTTCCTGAATTGCAGGTCTAACCCAACAAAGGAACGAAAAGTCTCATAGGGATCTTTCCAACCCATTGATTCGCAAGCTATTTCCGTATTTTCCGACCTCCTGTTTTTTGCCGGGTTTTTCACTCCAAAAAACGGGAGCGAGAGTTTGACCAATTCTTCATCGAAAACAACGGAGTCTGGAAGGTGCTATGAGACATTCTGAACTTTTGTTGGGTTATACCTAGGATTGGTTTTTTAAGAAAGATAGATACCCGCCACAAACTGCGGGTATGACGGATAGAAGGTAGGGTGTGCCTGCAAGATTGTAGGAACCGAACGATGAAAAACTGTTCTAGGCTAAAACGGGGCTTGGCCGGCGCGGAGTTTGGTGAGGGATTCTTTGACGAAGGCCAGGTCCTGACTGCCGGGCTCCATATTTTGCGCGGCGAGAGACCAGGCCGCATCAGTTTCTTGCTTCCGGTCTAAATACCAGAGAGCGATGCCGCGGTACCAATTCACGGCAGGTTGATTGGGCAGGTCGGCCAGAACCATATCAAAGTGTTTCAGTGCTTCCTGAAAGAGTTTCGGGTCATCGATTTTCCGCGAGTCAATTAACAACACGCCATAGTTATACCGGGCCTCATGTTGTTTGGGATCTAACTCTAAAACCTTTTCCCAGGCTTTTAGTGCTTCGGCGGTGCGCCCTAACGCTTGATAGGATCGCCCGGCCATAATTTGTCCCTGTAGGTCATCCGGGTTTTCTTTTAGGCGAGCCTCCAGCTTGGCGACCATTTCCATGGGATTTGGGCCACCTCCCATTTGCGCTTCGACGGCCATGAGTTTTTGCGCGGCTTGAATTTGTAGGGCGCTATAGATGCCGATGGAGGCCAGTAAGACCACTAATCCTGATGCGATAGCGGGCACCCAGCCTTTGCGTTGCGGGGCCGTCTTGTGAACATTGCCGTCATCACCCTTTCGTCCATCTTTGAGTATTTCTAAACGATCTAATATTTGAAGCAGGCGATGCTCGTCTGTGGCTTTCAGCCGTTCATAGTCAGCCAGTTCCATGCGGCCTTGCGCGCGCTCCATCTCCAGCTCTTGTAGCGATTGGTTCAGGACTCCCCGCTCGACCTGAAGATCCGCGTATTCTTGTTCCTGGTTGTCGTCAAAGCCAAAGGAAATGGGGGAGGGATCTCTTCGCCAAAAAGGAAGCGTCAGGGCAAACAGCACAATGCCCAGTACGACAAGAAATGGAATGAGGAACACAACGACAGAAGACATGTCAGTGGGAAATTCTTACGATTCTAATTCGCGTTCGAGACGTTGGCGAGCCTGTTCGTCTAACGGTGGTGGCAGTGTGGTTGAAGGGGCTGGAGTGCGTCGCACCCAGCCAATCACTTCTTTATAGAGGAGAAGCCCTCCTCCCAGCAACAGAATGAAGGGCCCCACCCAGAGTAGCCAGTTCATTCCATGTTTGGGTGGTTCCATCATAATGTAGTCCCCATACCGGCTGAGAAAATACGCCCGAATTTCTTCATGGCTATGTCCGAGTTTCAATCGCTCACGAACGACACCTCGCATTTGTTGCGCGAGTGGAGCACCTGATTCCCAAATGTTTTCAGTTTGGCACACGGTACATCTCAGGGTTTTGGCAATTTCTCGAACTTGCACATCCAAAGCGGTTTCGTCCTGGACTTCTGCCAACAAGGACGAAGGGGTCGTCAAAACGAGAATCAAGGCAAACACCAGGCGAATAGGTATGAGCATTATGAGGGGGTGCTGATGGGCTGCCCTTTGAGTAAGGGAGTAATAACTTTATGGGTGATAGTGGTATACATGTGTCCCGTGACTGGTCCGACATATTTATAGCGGATTTTCCCCTGTTGATCGATGACGAACGTTTCGGGCACGCCATACACGCCATAATCGATCGCCAATTGTCCTTTCAGGTCCCGCATATGCGCAAAGGTTGTCCCATATTCTCTAAGATATTGTTGGGCATCAGGCAATTTATCTTGGTAATTGACGCCAAGCATCACGAAATTGGGATCATCTTTGAATAATTGATGAAGCTGTAACACGCTTTCATGTTCAACCTTGCATTCATAACACCAGGAGGCCCAAAAATTTAACAAAACCACCTTTCCCTTGAATTGTTCCAGCGAAATCGTTTGGCCTGTTTCCACATCGGGTCCTTCAATCATCGGGGCATCGGTGCCGATCAGGACGGTCGGAATGTGTCGTGGATCTCCCCACAGGCCCTGATAGAACAGGGCAAAGAGTCCGAGCAGAACTAGAACTAAGATCAGTTGCGAGCCCTTGGTCATTCTTCCTTCTTTCGAGGGCGAAGAATGTTTAAGATGACGCCCAGCCCCATAATAATGCCACCGCCCCATACCCAGAGAATGAGGGGGTTGATGACGCCGCGTGCCACCGCCACCCCTTCCGGGGAGACTTCGGGCATCGTCAAAAAGATATGTCCCATATTGATGGAATAGATCGCAGACTCGGTTGTCGGGGTTTGTGTGGCGTTGTAAATGCGTTTTTGCGGTCGAAGTTCGGTGAGTAAGGTATCACCTTCAAAAACTTGAAAGACGCCTTCTTCCGCTTTCCAATTTCCACCTTCCACGTCATGGATTTCTGTGAGCTTCATGCGATAGTCGGCAATCGCAAATTCGTCACCGACCTTCATCGAGACAACTTTCTCTGTTTGATAGATCGTTGAGGCGATGATCCCTATGACTAAGACGAGAACCCCGATATGGGTCAGCATGGCCGCATAGCGTCGTTGGTTCGCGGTAAAGGCGGTCAGACATCCATTGAAAATATTACTGCTGTTTCGCTGGGCATAGA
>JBFJON010000376.1:0-2951 GCA_041617575.1 Nitrospirales bacterium
AAATGCGGTTTTCTAATGATGCCACCGTCGCATTGTACGACTCTACCGCACGGCCTAAGGCAAGCCCCACTTTAGAGAAATGCTCGGCCATAGTGCCCATTCGCTCAGCCAATTCTTGCCCCAACAGGCTAATGCGTTGCGCCCCTTCTGCAACCTGTTCTTGCCTCCAACCATAGGCAATTGCTCGTAACAACGCGATAAAGGTGGTGGGTGTTGCAATGACGATTTTCTGCGTTAACGCGGACTCGATCAGTGACGGATCTTGTTCCGCCGCAGCTGCCAAAAAAGAATCGTTGGGAATAAACAAGACGACAAACTCTGGCGCCGCAGGAAATTGATCCCAATATTCTTTTGAGGCGAGTTGGCGGATATGTGATTTGACTTGGCCTGCATGACGTTTTAATGCGGTTTCACGGGATTCGTTAGTATTGGTTTCCAAGCTATCTAAAAATGCGCTAAGCGGTACCTTTGAATCAACCACCACGTCACGCCCGGCAGGGAGTTTGACCAACATATCAGGTCGTAATCGACCCGTTTCTGTCGATACACTTTCCTGTTCGTAGAAATCACAAAAAGCAGACATGCCAGCTAATTCTGCCGTCTTGCGTAAGGCAATTTCACCCCATCGGCCTCGTACTTGGGGAGATCGTAAGGCATTCACGAGCTTGGAGGTTTCAGTTTGGAGTGTCGATTGGGCTGTTGCCAAATGTTTCAATTGTTCGCTCACCGAACTAAATTCACGAAGCCGCTTGTCTTCTAAAGCTTTGGTTTCTTGTTGATAGGTGCGAAGGGATTCTGTGAGTGGGTTCATTAAGGCTTCCAGAGAAGTGTGTCGATGATTCAGTTCAATAGCCGTTTCGTCCTTAAGTGCTTTGAATTTTTCTTCGGCTAATGCCAGAAATCCCTGATTATTTCCTGCTAAGGCCTCGGAGGCCAAGGAGCGAAACGTGTCTGATAGGTTGAGTTTGGCCTCATCCAACATGGCTCGTTGAGATTCGAAGTGTTGCTGGGTATCCGATAATTTGGTTTCTGCCGAAACTTTCGCGACTTCCATGAGACGAAATTCCTTGCGAAGATCGTTGTCATCTTTCTGAAGAGTCATAAGTTGGTTCCGAAGATCTTCCAATTGGACTTTACTAGCTGCAAGTTGGGTTTCAACGTTCTGGAGAGCTTCCAATCTACGGCTACGATGGAAGAGCGAACTCAGTGCCCAAGCGAGTCCACAACCGAAGAGGGTGCTGGCAAGAAGCCACCAAAGGTATTGAGGATCTTGTAGAATATTCATGTGTGTATGGAATTTGTAATTCGACTCACTATTCAGAAGATACCTTAGCCCGGCAAGGCTTGGCCAGTGTTTTCAACTATTACCTCAAGATTCATGAGATGAAGTAACGAGTGATTATTGAAGAAGACGATTTTTTTGAGAGTTTTGAAATAAATGTTCATAGACGAAATGCGTATTCTTGGGTACAGTAGTATGAGAACGAGGAAGTTGACGGCCCTAAAATAATAGTAGATCACAAGGGGAAGCATATATGGAGAAAAAATATCGAGTTTCTCTGTGGTATTTCATTATCGCATTTTGGGCGTTAATTATTCTCCAGGAAATTTATGTGGCGTCTCAACATATGGATGAAGTGCCCTATAGTCAATTTAAGGCATGGGTCCAAGACGATAAGGTGGCTGAAGTCTCCATTACGGAGACCATCATTCATGGCAAGTTAAAACAGGATCGTGAGGGGGAGAGCACCCAGTGGTTTCAAACGGTACGGGTAGACGATCCAGATTTGGTCCGGTTGCTTGAAGAAAAACATGTGGAATTTGCTGGTGTGATCATCAGTACCCTTTGGAAAGATGTAGCCTCCTGGGTCGTGCCGATCTTAGTTTTTGCCGGAATTTGGTTTTGGCTCCTGCGAAAACTCGGGCAGGGTGCCGGGGGTGGATTCATGCGTATTGGTAAATCCAAGGCCAAGGTGTATATGGAAAAGGATATCCCCACGCGCATGAAAGATGTGGCCGGAGTGGATGAGGCTACAGAAGAATTGTTAGAGGTCGTGGAATTTTTACGCACACCGGAAAAATATACTCGAATTGGTGGAAAGATTCCCAAAGGTGTTCTGCTGGTCGGGCCTCCCGGCACGGGAAAAACCTTGCTGGCAAAGGCCATTGCCGGAGAAGCCGGAGTTCCGTTTTTCTCCATTAGCGGGTCCGACTTCGTGGAAATGTTTGTAGGAGTTGGGGCTGCCCGTGTCCGGGATTTATTTGAACAAGCCCAAGCGAAGGCGCCCTGTATTATCTTTATCGATGAGCTCGATGCGATAGGGAAGGCTAGAGGATCAGGCCCGATGGCGCATGAGGAACGTGAGCAAACTCTGAATCAACTACTGGTCGAAATGGACGGGTTTGATCCTCGCGTCGGGGTGATTATTTTAGCGGCGACGAATCGACCGGAAATTTTAGATCAGGCCTTGCTCCGTGCCGGACGGTTTGATCGGCAAATTTTGGTTGACCGTCCTGATCGGGTAGGACGAGCAGCTATTTTGGCCATTCATGCGAAATCTATTAAACTGGCGCCTGAGGTGGAATTAGAAAGCATTGCAGCAATGACGCCAGGTATGGTTGGGGCCGATCTGGCGAATGTCGTCAATGAAGCCGCGTTGCTGGCTATTCGTCATGGACGCGAGACCGTGCAACAGGAGGATTTTCAAGAAGCTGTTGAACGGGTTATTGCCGGGCTGGAGAAGAAAAATCGCGTCTTGAGCCAAGAGGAACGTCGGCGAGTCGCACATCATGAAGTCGGACATGCGTTAATTGCGATATCGTTACCAGGTTCCGATCCGGTTCATAAAATTTCCATCATTCCCCGGGGAATTGCGGCGTTGGGTTATACCCTCCAATTACCCACTGAGGATCGCTATTTATTGACTCGAACAGAATTAGAAAATCGTATT
>JBFJON010000377.1:0-2932 GCA_041617575.1 Nitrospirales bacterium
AAATACCGGATTTGACCTTAATCCCTAAGGCGGATGGAGGCACGGCCCCAACAATCAAAAAAATCCTGCTGCAATTATTTACTGATTCGTACCTCATTCGAACTATCACCATCTTTGAAACGAGCGGGAACATTTCTCGAGTACATTTTGATCATATTCAGGTAAACCAAGGGCTTGCGACCAATCTGCTGAAATTTACTCTTCCACCGGATGTCGTGGTGGTTGATTTTCCTACTTTTTAGAGAAGAATGTCTGATTGGTGAGAAGGCTCAGTGAATTGCCAAGAAGGATGAACAGAAATGGCTGAACGTATTTTAGTCGTGGACGATGATACCGGGGTTCGTGAATCGTTGTCAGAGTTTTTGCTTTCTCTCGGGTATGCAGTGGTAGCGGTTGAAAATGGTGAAGACGCTTTGGCCGAATATGGGAAAGGTGATTTTGATGTGGTGATGGCAGACTTAATCATGCCCAATATGGATGGCATGGAGTTGTTACGGCGAATTCGTGAGATCAAGAACAATGAGGTAATTTTTTTGATGATTACGGGCCATCCCTCAATTAGTACGGCGGTGGAGGCTATCAATCAGGGGGCTGATGATTACATTACGAAACCGTTTCATTTGGAAGATGTGAGATTGCGCATCTCGAAAGCCTTAGAAAAGCAAACCTTGAAAGGCCGGCTCAAGACAGCACAAGGACTGGCCTGGGGGTTAATGCTGTCCATTCCTCTCTGGCTGCTTCTTGGAATTATCCTGGTTATCCTGTTTAAAGGGTAAAAACCGTTCCTTCCCTTCGATTGTCCTTCCGTGATTGTTCTACAGTAGGATATGTTTGGAATGACTGTAAGCTATGTTTCTGGGATGACCAAGATTGTCCTATCGATTGTGATGGGTGTCGTGATTGGGAGTGCAACTTCTTTAAATGCTTTCAATCGGCACATCACTGAAGACCCCACAAAAATTTTACACAAATATTTATCATTGGATAAAAAAGGTGCCAGGCTCGAGACCTCTTCTTGGCAAGTGGTTGAACCTTTTGTGGATTGGAAGGAAGACTTTGTCTGGGGAGAAGTGGTCGTAATCTCGAACTTTCACATCGTGGAAGATGTGACACAATGGGAGATAGTGAGTGGGCTCGAAGCAAAAATTCCTGTCGTTTTTGATGTACTCGGAACGATGTATTGGGAAAGTGTGACGTTTGTTTCTGATCCCCATCAGGAATCCTATTTATTTCATATCAAAGCTGTCTATGACCGATGGCAGATTGTTGATCCTCAACTTCCCCCCCATGTGGGTCGCCAACGGCTTTTGGATTTTGTGCGTTGGACCGAGTTGAGTGAATCTGAGACAAAGAGAAAGGCGTTGTTCACCTTATTACATAAACAACTGAAAGCGAAAAAGAAGAAAGATCTTCAGCAATGACAAAATGGCGTGCGGAGGTATTGCTCTTTGATTTTGATGGTACCCTGATTGATTCAAAGGTGGATATTGCCACGGCCGTGAATTTAACACTGGAAGACTTGGATTTGCCTCTTCGAACCGTGGAGGAGATTTTTAGTTTTGTGGGAGATGGCGTCAAGCGCCTGCTTCGTCTTTCCGTAGGGGAAGAAAATCCCGATCAGTATGACCGGGCTCTGGAAGTTTTTCGCGGGCATTATTTGAAAAATTGTGTGCAGACCACGAGATGGTATCCGGGGATTTGGGAGGTGCTTCAGCACTATAAGGATCGCGGAAAAGTGATTGTGACCAATAAGTCTCTCGAGTATACCCTGTGCATTGTGGATGGCTTGCAGGCACGGGATCTATTTCAGCATGTCGAAGCGCCCCGAGATACGACGGAACTTAAACCAGAACCCGTCATGTTAGAACGAGCCCTTGAAGTTTTAGGGGCCGACCCTACGCGCACGGTGATGATTGGTGATAGCACCAATGACGTCCGAGCAGCGCAGGCAGCTGGCATTAGGGTGTGTGCAGTGGGTTATGGGTATGGAAATCGTGAAAAAGTCACTGCATTACAGCCGGATTTCTATTGTGAAACTCCACATGATCTTCTCGATTTATTTTAAATCTTTCCCTGCCTGTCAAAAGTGGATTCTGGCCAGCGCTGAGACTCAGCCACAGTCGGTCGAAATCAGACGGGGATTTTAAAGTTGTGACTGAGCTGAGTTTTCTTCTATGATGGCTTGAAGTTTTCACGGAAAATTTCGTGTCGTTGATGGATAATCCAACAGAGGTATGAATGGCACAGCCGGTGGTGACCTGTTTAGATATGGAAGGGGTCTTATTCCCGGAAATCTGGCTTGGATTAGCGGAGAAAGTCGGGGTGGAGGAACTTCGCCTGACGACCCGGGACATTGCCGACTATGATGTGCTCATGCAAAAGCGATTGGAGGTGTTGCGAGCACATGGCATCACCATTCATACTATTCACGATGTGGTGCGAACGATCTCTCCTTTGCCCGGCGTCATCGATTTTATTAATTGGTTGCGTGAACGGTGTCAGGTCGTTATTTTATCCGATACGTTCTATGAGTTTGTGGGGCCGTTAATGGAACAGCTTCAATTCCCGACCATTTTTTGTCATAGCTTGGGCATTGATTCTGATGGATTCATCACAGATTATTTCATTCGTCAGAAAGATCAAAAGCGACAGGCCGTGCGTGCGCTCAAGAATCTTGAGTTCCGAGTATTGGCAGCAGGCGATTCTTATAATGATGTTTCCATGTTAAAGGAAGCCGACGCCGGGTTTTTATTCTGTCCCCCTGACTCAATTTCGCAAGAGTATCCCCAATTCCCTGTTGCTCAAACCTATCTGGAATTGCAAGAGTTTTTAGGGCGGGCAGGCGGATTTACGCCATGAGATGCTGTGCTGCATAGGGTTAATAGAGCAAGGTTCCCTCTCCTTGAAGACGTCGGTGGTTTCCGGCTGATTA
>JBFJON010000378.1:0-2928 GCA_041617575.1 Nitrospirales bacterium
AGTGCCGATGTGACATTCATTCCTAAAGCTGAATCGACGGGCCATGTTCAGGTTCGTCCGAACTCCACTGCCCATAAAGTGACTCTTGACTCTCATGGAAAGGCGAATGGAGTTGCATACTTTGATGGACAAGGTGTTGAGCACAGAATACTAGCCAAAATCATTGTGGTGTCAGCTGGGGCCCTTGAATCTCCCAGGCTGTTGCTCAATTCCGCTTCTTCTGCATTTCCCGATGGGTTAGCCAATCAGAGCGGTCTCGTGGGACGATACTTTATGGAGACACTTGTGCATATCACGACGGCTCTGTTCTCTGAGCCTATCCAATCGTATAAAGGGCTTCAAATTGATAGCCGGGCTTGGGATTACAATCAACCAAGAAAGGGGCAGAGTTTTCAGGGGGGAATCGTATTCGGTGTCTCTGCTCTGAATTACCTGGGCCCCCTGACTTATGCACATAAGATTGCGCCCGGATGGGGCAGAAGTCACAAAGATTTTATGAGAAGCGCTTTTGGTCACGTGACAAATGTTTTTGCGATTGCAGAGCACCATCCGACCCAGAATAATCATGTTGCTCTCGATACTGATGAAAAAGATTTTTATGGGATTCCCGTTGCAAGGCTTTCTACGAAACTCCGAGGCAATGATCTGGAAAAGTTGTCCTTTGCGGCACAGACAAATCGTGCCATAGTTGAGGCAGCAGGTGCAGAAAAAATTATGGGGGAGCAAGGTTCTTATGATCTCAGCATGATTACCCACATGAGTGGGACCTGTCGAATGGGTTTGGATAAGAAGAAGTCTGTCGTGAACTCATTTTGCCAAACTCATAATGTCTCTAATCTCTTTGTGATTGATAGCAGTTGTTTTGTGACTGAAGGTGGGGGCGACAGCCCTTCTCTTACGATTCAAGCTATAGCCCTTCGGGCTTCAGAATATATCATCGAGGAAGCCAAGCGCGGCAATCTATCCTGAACCTACTCTTCATGTTGTTTGTGTGCATACTCCTCGTAGCCCAGTTCTTCTCCAGACAATTCTCCTCAGTCGTGATTCTTTCCTAATATTTCTCCCTGCCAGCTGCGTCTTTCCGTGTCTGGTTTCACATTTGGGTGGGAGTCCTGGTGAAAGATTCGCGCTCAAGGAGTGATCAAATATTCGTCCCTCAAAAACAGATAAAAACTCCTAGCAATACATTAAAATATCTGGTCTTCCCCCCCATTTGGGGAATGAAGGAATCCCTTAGAGGTTAAGTATGCTCTCTAGTGAAAGAGGCCATACAAAGTTATTGGCTATGAGAAATAATAGCGAGAGACTAAATCTGAGGGAGAAATGACTCATGTTGAACGACCTCAACATTCCAATGGAAGAAACTTCTAAGGATATCGAAGAGCATGACACGCCTATCGATTTGGACAACACTCGGGTTGTTCCGAACGTGGATGTACATTGT
Source organism: Nitrospirales bacterium (assembly GCA_041617575.1). GTDB lineage: Bacteria > Nitrospirota > Nitrospiria > Nitrospirales > UBA8639 > Nitrospira_E. The sequence goes on from JBFJON010000378.1 coordinate 1,445, forward strand.
ACGGTGCTCGAGGGGGAAGCGGTCTTATTACATCTCAAAAACGGTCACTATTACACACTGAATCGGGTTGGCACAGTGGCATGGGAACAGTTTGAGGGAAAGCCAACACTGAAAGAAGTCCATCAGGTCATTTGCTCTCGCTTTGATGTAAGTGAGGGGCAAGCTGTAAAAGATCTTTTGGGTCTGGTCAACCATCTTGCCCAAGAAGGGCTAATTCAACAAGAAAGGGGGTGAAGTGCATGGAAATGGCAAAGAAAGAGGCTTACACGGAGCCAATGCTGATCAAGCATGAGCCATTGCGGGATATTACCGCTGGCGCGACTACGTACAATGCTACGTTTAATGACTTCGTCGATTAATAACTTCAGGAGTGTCTGTGGGCATGGGGATTAGAATTTTTCACCTTCCCTCGTGAGGGTTGGAGTGAGGTTTTGTGGCCGAGAGAAGCCAAGGCTAAAGATTCCGACTCCATGCACGCAAGGCTAATTCAACAAGAAAGGGGGTGAAGCGCATGGAAATGCCAAAGAAAGAGGCTTACACGGAGCCAATGCTGGTGAAACATGAACCACTGCGGGATATTACCGCTGGGGGGGCGATGTATGGTGGCCAGACTGGCGGAATGAATTTTACCTAATCATATCTGGAGTGTCTGTGTGTAAGGGGAGTGGCATTTTATTGTGGCCATTCCCCTGCCAGACTCTCATGCGGGTATCTCAGAAAAATGATTTTGGTGGGATTTACGATGGACGACCTAACAGTTTTTCCTGAGTGTGTTGTGATGAGAAACCAAGAGCACAAATCAATGAGAGGTTATCATGGTTAATTTACATGTATCGATTCATGGAATTCCTGTCACGTTTTTGTCGTCATCGGAATTAATCGCTTGTCCCATTCAGAAGTTTCTAGAATATTTTGCTCGGCAACCGACTCATGATACCGATGCCCTGACCATTACGTTCCACGAGGTTTCACGGAGGGAGGAGATTCCATTTATTCCAACGGCCTCATTTCAGAAACTATTTTCTCGCAAAGGCCGGACTCTTGGGGATCAACTTCGAACTGAGTGGGAATGCAGCATTCTGCGTGATGAGAATCGACTTATTGTCGATTTTCATGGACAGGGTCTTTTAGTTATTGACGAGCTTCACGAAAGTGCTGAGGGGTATATTATCCGGCCTGAGGCCTTGCATCCAGATCTTCGTGTTGGATTCTTTCACTTTGTCCTGGCAGAGCTTCTCAAACGGAAAGGACTTTTTACCCTTCATGCCACCTCGTTGGAAAAGAATGGACGAGGTATTTTGATTCCTGGGTATAGCGGTCGTGGAAAAACCACAGCGTTCCTCTCTCTGTTGCGTTCTGGCTACCGATGCTTGTCGGACGATCACCCATTATTGCGGAAAACTGTTTATGGCTTGGAAATCCTTCCCTTACCGGTCAAGGTGGATGTCACCGAACCCACCATCGCTATGTTCCCTGAACTGCGA
>JBFJON010000379.1:0-2926 GCA_041617575.1 Nitrospirales bacterium
AAAATTTCTCAAGGCCGACATCCTGAAAAAGCTTCCTGAGTGGAAGTCAAGGGGTTCAAGTTTCTGCTGAATCTCTAAACGCTTATGCGGGGGTGAAGGGCAGAGCACTGACGGATGCGGGAAATTTCTTGCCTTGGATTTCCACTTCTAGCTGAGTGGCAGGTGGGGTAAAATCTCGCAACGGAAATCCTAAGGCAATGGGTTTTTGGAGTAGGGGAGAGAAGGTCGCACTCGACATCCATCCGACTTCTCGTGTTCCAGAAAATAATTTGGCACCAGTCTCTGGTTGGTCTTTTTCTGTTCCTTCGATCACTAATCCCACCAGTCGGCGTTTGACCGATCCGTAGGTATCCATCCTCGCGACAACTTCCTGCCCGGGATAGCATCCCTTTGACAGGCTAAAAGCGATTCCTTCCAGATTGGCTTCGGGGGGAACAATCCGTTCATTGACATCCGGCCCCAGTCGAGGCAAGCCGGCTTCAATCCGAGCCGTTTCACATGTGGCTTTCCCAATTGGTTTGAGTCCGGCAGGCTCTCCTGTTTTCAATAGATGAGTCCATAGAGGTAAAAGAACTTCGAGAGGTGCAAATAGCTCATAGTCCGCCATTCCTGTTTCTTCAGTTCGCGCGATAAAGCCTTGTGCCCCTTCAAAGGAAAAAGACATTGATTGCAACGAAGCAAGATTCTCTACTTCGACTCCCAAGGCTTCTTTCAGAATTCCTGCGGCCTGCGGTCCACTAAGGAGAAGGAGTCCCTGACTCTCGATGCCTTTGGCCATTTTGGCTTTAGTTCCATAAAGAAGGAATTTCCTGAGTGCGGCATAGGTTTGCTCGCCCACCTCCCCAACATCTTCAATCACAACCTGTTCCGGGCGAACGAATACTCGAAAATAGGACAACATTTTCCCCTTATGATCCATGAAGGTGGAATACCGGCCTTGTCCAGGTTGGAGGGGAAGAATGTCCTGGCTAATGATACTTTGTAGCCAGGTGATCCGATCATCCCCCGTGACGATAAGGTTTCCCCGTATTGATAAGTCTGCTAACCCTGCGTTGGTATGTAGGGCCTCATATTCCGATTGAGGATTGCCGTAATGGGCTGGAATTTCCCAGTCTCCATGGGTTTGAAAGGTGGCACCAAGGGCCTGATGTTGTACGTGAAGAGGAAGGGTATTCATGAGGCGGTTGAGGATGTGAGTTCCTCAAATAATGCCAAAGTGCGTGCCGAGAACTCATTGCGTGAAACAACTTTTTCAATACCAAGGTCTTTGGCGAGTTTCCACGTTCCCACCTCCTCATGATTGGCAAATGCCAGTATGGGGAGTGATTTGGTCTCGGGAGAGGCTTTGAGCGCTTTCAATATGGCTGTTGTATCTAATCGATCGTCATTCATATTGACGATCATGCCGATTGGCTGACTTTGAAGGGCTTTTTCCTGCCAGTCCTCGGTGTTGCGGATCCGCTCGAGTTTATAGCCCGAAGGCAAAAACGCATCACGAATTTTGGTGTAGAAAAAAATATCACTGACGGCAACAAGAATGGTTTTCGTATCGTTCATGTGAATGTAGCCTTATGGAATGGTTAGTTCATTAATGTGAGAATGCGCATCAGCGCTTGTTTCGCGGACTTATATTCTGGATTCAAGGCCAAAGATTTTTTGTAGCACTCAACCGCTTGGTCCCATTCCCCTTGTCGTTCGTACACACGGCCAAGATTCATATGGGGAAAGTTGGGGTTTTCGTAGCGTTTGGCTTTCATAGCTTTTTCCAACCAAGGGATAGCTTCTTCCAGCTGATTCAATTCGATGAGGTAGACCCCAATGTCGTTGTAGGGATTCCCAAAATCAGGGTCCTGGTGAATGGCTCGATGGCATTCTTCAATGGCTTCGTTTAGTTGTCCCATGAAACTGTACGTCCAACCCAAGAATGTATGCGCTTCCGCAGTTGGAAACGTGTCGATGGATTGTTTATACACATCGACGGCTTCTTCCAGCTGCCCTTTCATTTGAAGTTCATAGGCCTGCTGAAACAGATTCCAGGCTGCAATTTTGTCTTCTTCTTTCCCATCGCCCTGGTCTATAAAATCTTGAATATCCATTGTTTGGTTACACGCTTTTCTAAGAAGTCGTACTCCTTTTTATTCCCCTTTAAGTTTTTGTCGAACGAGTTCTGCTGCGCGTCGGCCAGAGAGGAGCATGGAGCCAAATGCCGGTCCCATGCGTGGCGAGCCATCGACTGCGGCGACCGCTAAACCTGTCACAAAGCAATTTGGGTAGATTTCACGGGTGTTCTGCACCACGAGGGCTTCGGATTTGGCAATCCACATTGCACCATTTCCTGGAACTTTTGCATGAAGGTTGCGGCGATTGAGGAGATCCACCACGACCGCATCGTGTCCTGTGGCATCCACGACAATGCGGCTTTCGAGAGCGATCGGGTCTACATGGATTATGTCATGACCCGCCATCTCTGCGGTGGTATTATTAACAACGACACCCTCCAACGATCCTGCTTCACGCACAATCAAGTCCAACACGCGTGTGAGGTTCATGACCTTGGCGCCAGCTTCATAGGCGGCGGCAATCAAGCGGGCAGTGGCATGGGGGGGATCAACCATGGTCATGCCATCACATTCTTTAATGGATTTGTAGGGTATACCGAGTTCTTCCAAGATCAAGTCAGCTGGTGCGCAGATGGTGGCTTTGTTCATGAGATAGCCGCCTGACCAAAATCCTCCTCCAAGCGCTAAACCCTGCTCAATCAATAAGGTCTTAAAGCCCTGATTAGCCAGGTCCCTGGCACATAACAACCCGGAAGGGCCAGCTCCGACAATGATGACGTCGCTTTCGATGAGTTGATCAAACTCTTTGTAATATTCCCGAGCAATGTGACGGGTGACATCACGCTCTCGGAGGGGGGCAATCTTCA
>JBFJON010000380.1:0-2914 GCA_041617575.1 Nitrospirales bacterium
GCCACAAGGAGATCTTTCAACATAGCAGCATCCCCTGATTTCAACACTTCAGGATCAATGGTGATGTTGGTAATTTGCATGGCCCCGTTGGCTTGCACGGTCACCATCCCCCCACCCGTCGACGCCTCCACGGTTTTGGTGGCGGCCTCTTCCTGAATTTTCCCCATTTTCGACTGCATCTCTTGTGCTTGTTTGAGTAAATTGCCCATATTGGCAAAAGGATTCTTCGACATTATCCTGCCTCCTCTTTTTGCGGAATTCGTTGGGCTGACGCCAATTCTCCACCAAACAATTCTAACGCTTCTTTCACGAGCGGATGGGTTTTCACCTGTTGCATCAGGTCTTGGTCATCCTCTTGTTTTTTTTTTGCCCGCAGCTCACCCATGGAGGGTGGGCGTTCTTGCCCATCGTGTAATTCGATGAATTGGACTCGTATGGGGCCACCGGCCAGTTCCTCGCAAATGCTGGCGATGAGGGCACGATTCTCAGGCTTGTCTGTCCGCCATCGAGCAATGGCATCTTTCTTTGAATAGCCGATTACCACATGATCTGCTGCCAGAGTCACGATACTCCCCTTCTCTAAAAAACTGCCGATATTGGGATGGTCCTTTATCATGCGATTAACCACCTGTTCCCAGTTTAATGTCACTGGTTGCTCTGAAACAGGGCTTGTGGGTTTGGGAGATGGTTGTGGTGGTTCAATGGAAGATGTTGGCACAGGAGAAATCGGCTGTTCTTGAACTGGCATAGATTGAGATGGAAACATCGCCGTTGCTCCAGCAGTAGGTTTGGTTCGCTCAGGTGCCTTCTGAGATGTACGAGGTTTTTCAGCGGGCGGTGGCGATTTTGAGACCTGTGAGGGCATTGAACCAACCGGTGCCACGGTGGGGGATGCTTCCGGCTGGCGTGATGTTTGAGCCGGGACCGTGGTGGTTTGTTCTATGCCGGGGGCTAATGCTGTACTAGGATCCAAGAGTGCCGCACGGACCACAGCCGCTTCAATGAGAAATCGTGGATGGGAACTTCCTCGGAGGCTGTCTTCGGTTCGAGATATGATTGAGAAGAGGGCCTGTAAATAGGGTTCGTTGAGGGGTCCCGCTTGTTCAATGATCTTCGCGCCTTCTTCCTCTCCCAATTCCAACAGGTTCTGCACTTGGTGATGTGAAGGCACGACGCAGGCCACGAGAAGATTTCGAACCCGTTCCAAGATTTCCCGGCAATAGACTCGAACATCAAAGCCTTGGTCGACCACTTCCCCAACGAGCGTCATGGCTTGAGAAGCCTGATGCGCTAAAATGGCCTCAATCATCTGTCGAACCAGTTCATCTGGCACTGAGCCAATCAAGGCCTCCAAATCTTCATGCTGCAGCTTTTCGCCTCTGAATGACACCGCTTGATCGAGAAGACTGAGTGCATCACGCATGCTGCCTTCACTCGTTCTGGCCAATACCGACAAGCTGCGATCCTCAACCGTCACGCCGGTTTGAGTGGCCACGTGACGTAGTTGGGAGATAATCTCCAACCGAGAAATGCGTCGAAAGCTAAAATGTTGGCAGCGAGAAAGAATCGTCGCAGGAATTTTATGGACTTCCGTGGTTGCAAAAATAAAGACGGCATGGCTCGGAGGTTCTTCTAATATTTTGAGCAACGCATTGAATGCCGAGTTGGAGAGCATATGGACTTCGTCAATAATGTACACGCGATAGGAGCCATGAAAGGGAGCAAATTTCACGTTCTCGCGTAGTTCTCGCACATCGTCCACACCGGTGTTCGACGCTCCGTCAATTTCGATGACATCGACGGAATTCCCACGAGTAATTTCCACACAACTTGGGCAGGTGCCACAGGGTTGACTGATTGGACCCTTTTCGCAGTTCAGCGATTTAGCCAGAATACGGGCCACGGTGGTTTTTCCCACTCCCCTCATGCCGGAAAAGACATAGGCATGAGCCACTCGTTGCCGTGTGATGGCATTGGTGAGGGTTTGCACGACATGGGGTTGCCCCAGGACTTCTGCAAATGTGGTGGGACGGTATTTGCGAGCAGAAACTTGAAATTCCATGTGAGAGAATAATCCAGCCGTTATGACAATACGTCGTTTAAAGATCGTGAAAAGTTAGGAGAGAGGGGTAAGGAGATAAAAAAAGGCCTTCTGGTCTTACCTCATTTCCTTTTCTTCCCTACTTCACGCCAAAACAGTCGGGGCCAGGTGATCCTGCGGCACACAAACTTGCCCACTTACCGTTGCTTCCTTCCGGACCTGGCGGGGTTCGCAGGATTCTGTTGCACAGGGCCCAGCCCCTTTCCCTAAAAAACAGAAGTTTCCTTATCAAAAAACAAATCTAGCAAAATAACTTCCTTTAATTTACCTTATGCATCCTTAGCCTGGCTCGCCAGCACGCTTGGAGCGTAGCCTTGACCGCTTGCGTGGAGAGATCAAGTTTCAGGACGTTAACTACCACCTTCCTTAATATTCCTAATCATTAACACTTAAACTTGGAGCCATATTTATCATTACCATAACCTTTTTTTGGCAAACGCTCTTCCTGAACCAGTTTTGAGATATCTTTCAAACGCAAGGGCCTTTAAGTCATAAGTCATCTGAAAAAGCAATAGAGGTTATTAGCCTCCAAGGTTTGAATTTTGCTGAGAGAGCCACCACTGTTGTGAACTGATAAGCGTTTCTTCAAATCCGATGTAACCCCTATATAGTTTTTATTGGACTTGGAGTCACTCTTGATTAAATAAACATACTTCACGTGAATGAGGCCCGCCTACGCATTCACCACTGAAGCCCATTTTTCTATAGTCACAAGCTTTGGCGGGCAGCCTTCACACCTAAATTTATGCTTATGATTTCTAATCATATAGTCCCTACACTCTCTTACACTGGCTCGCCAGCCGAAGCCTCGGC
>JBFJON010000381.1:0-2905 GCA_041617575.1 Nitrospirales bacterium
CACTAAAATGAAGCGACATAACGACATCTTAAATCGATGCTACATCATTACAGATTTCATAATAGTTCCCTCCGACCTCTCACGATTTCCAGTGTCCGACGCCTGCCGCCCGGCCACAGGGATGGACGCTCAAATAATTCGGCGGGCGGTGTCTGAGCCCTTCGAGAAGACTCAGGACAGACTCCGCGAGTTGGTCCGCCCTTCCATAGACTGCGTCCATCCCTCTAAAGTAGGTCGGACGGGGCGTCACTGGTTTTGGGGCCTTTTGCAGAAACAAAAGGACCGCGCCATTAGGCGGAACACTATGCACGGAAGGAAAGGAAATTATTTGAAACCACTACATTGGAAAAGTTTGCCCCCAATACCCATCGAAGCTTCGATTTTCATAGATTTTATGGTATGATTTTTTCGTACCAACTTTAGAGTAAAGAAAATTGGCATGGGAACTGCTGTAAAAAAGACCATTTCTTTGCCACCGGATCTGGCAAAGGAAGCGGAAGCCCTGGCACAGGCCCAGAGTACGACCTTGAGTGCTGTCATTCAGGATGCGTTGCGCCAGGCAAGAGCCACTCGACTGAAAAAGGAATTAGGCCATGTTCAAGGCTATTGGAGTCAACGCGCAAAACAACAGGGGCTCGTCACCGAAAAGGATCTTCAACGATTTCTAGAGTCGTGAAGGTTCTCTTTGATACCAATGTACTGATTTCTTCCTTGCTGTTTCCAAGTGGACGTGGGGAAGCCGCTTTATTCCGTATTATTGAGGCTCGAGACACCCTCCTTGTTTCTAAGCCCCTCCTCCACGAGTTATTGACGGTTCTCGCTGATAAATTCAGCCATGATCGCGAGGAGTTGGCACGTGTAGCTGTGTTCCTTGGCGATATAGCGGAGATGATTCATCCGCAAATCCAGCTTCAGGTCCTTGTGGATGAACCGGATAATCGCATCTTGGAATGTGCCATTGCAGGAAAGGCTGATGCCATCGTGACTGGCGACAAAGCTATGCTTCACCTTGGTGACTATCAAGGTATTCGTATGCTCTCCCTGAAAGACTACTTGAATCAAACCTAGATATTGCTCACCCCCGTTTTGCTTGACAGTTGGTGAGGCCCTTCACTATTGTCTTGAGTTTGCTTAAAATACCTTCTTTACGATAGGACTGCCTTCCGTGTTTACGACACTGACAGAAAAAATCGACAAAGTTTTCAAACAGTTACGCGGCCAAGCCGTGTTAACTGAACAAAATATTACCGACGCCTTGAAAGAGGTGCGGCTGGCATTGCTGGAAGCCGACGTCAATTTCAAGATCGTTAAGGACTTTATTGAGAAGGTGCGGGAGAAAGCCGTCGGCCAGGAGGTGCTGAAAAGCCTGACGCCAGCGAATCAGGTAGTGAAGGTCGTATGGGAGGAACTACGCGACCTTCTGGGGCATGAACAAAGTGCCCTGCATCTGTCCTCCCAACCGCCCACCATCATCATGATGGTGGGACTTCAAGGGTCCGGTAAAACAACGACCACCGGCAAACTCGCCAACTATTTTAAAACGGACGGAAAACGTGTCCTGCTCGTGGCGGCCGATCCCCGACGCCCGGCCGCCGGCGATCAATTAGCTTCGCTAGGGACCGATCTGGATGTGCCCGTCCATCGTGGGACGAACGAGGGACAACCTGGCGCACAAGCGGTGCAAACCTGTAAGGATGGCGTCGCCCGTGCCCGTGAGCATGGCTACGACGTCGTATTGCTGGATACGGGCGGTCGTCTGCATATCGATGAAGAATTGATGCAGGAGTTGGTCGATATCCAAACTGGCGTCCAACCGCAGGAAATGCTGTTGGTAGCTGATTCCATGACCGGCCAGGAAGCCGTCTCTGTCGCAGAACGCTTTAATGAAACACTAGGGCTGACCGGCGTTATTTTGACCAAGGTCGAGGGTGATGCTCGTGGCGGGGCTGTCCTGTCGATTCGTGCCGCAACGGGCAAGCCTATTAAGTTCTTGGGCGTAGGCGAAAAGCTGGATGCCTTAGAGCCCTTTTTCCCTGATCGTATGGCCTCCCGCATTTTGGGCATGGGCGATGTATTGACCTTGATCGAGAAAGCCCAGGAGAACTTTTCGGAAGAACAAGCACAGGCATTGCAAAAAAAGGTTTCCAGTAATACTCTGACGTTGGAGGATTTCCGGGATCAAATTCAGCAAGTGAATAAGCTGGGATCCTTTGACCAGATTCTTGACATGCTGCCTGGCAGCCAAAAAATCAAAAATATGATGGGCTCTGCTGGCGGCGGCAATGCCGTCGTCCCAGAAAAAGAGATGAAGCGGGTGATAGCCATTATTGATTCTATGACGCCAAAAGAGCGGCGGGATCATACGATTCTGAACGGGAATCGCAAAAAACGCGTCGCGAAAGGGAGCGGGACATCCGTTCCTGAAATCAACCGGTTGATCAAGCAATTTTTGGATGCTCGCCGTATGATGAAATCGTTAGTTGGTGGGCAAGGGGGCATGGGGAAGAGGAAAAAACGAGGGAAGCTGATCCGGGCTATTCATGCTCGGTAAGATTCAGGACAGCTCATCGTTTTTTATTCGTTCATTTTATTACTAGAGGAGAATGCCAGTGGCAGTTCATTTACGTTTGACACGCATGGGCCGGCATAAACGGCCATTCTATCGGGTGGTAGCCGCCGATTCTCACATGAAGAGGGACGGTCGGTTCCTTGAAATCATCGGGACCTATGATCCCTTGAAGGAAAGCGACAAAGCTTCATTCAAGGAAGATCGCGTGCTGGATTGGCTTCAGAAAGGCGCCCAACCCACGGATTCGGTTCGCGCGTTATTACGACGAACCGGCGTGTACAAAGCCTTAGCGGAATCAAAAAAACTCGCGAAGGTATAATGCTGAGTTAAGCGAGA
>JBFJON010000382.1:0-2904 GCA_041617575.1 Nitrospirales bacterium
ATCGGTCATACAGGGGAAGGAAAAAACAAGCGCAAGAAGGGACACAAACCCAAATGTGCGAGACGTGTGAAATAGAGGAATAGAAACGATTGTGGACATGATCCACCTCCCTTTAGCTCGAAGGGGTTTTATGGAAGAAACGGCTGTAGGATTTCCTGACTTGCGGATCGTCGCTTTTCTGCGCCTTCTCATGGGCTCACAGCCCACAATGGCCAGTTGCAGAGTCACTCCCCGCTTACAGTGGCGGCACCGTGCTGGATTTGCACCAGCTTCCCCGTCACAACCATATATTTTCCGTTAACGAACCCTCCTCCTTTGTAAAACGATTACTAAATAGTGAACACCTACTATTCTTTACACTGGCAATGACACGCGCGGCAGCCCGGATTGTGGATGCCGATCAACGAGCACCGAACATCCATACACCGCTTCGATGACTTCTGGCTTAATCACAGTTTGAGGCGACCCCATGGCTGCAAGACGTCCATGATTCAATAGCAAAACTTGATCGCAATATTGGCTCGCCAAATTCAGATCGTGCGAGACCAGCACCACCGTCAACCCTCGTTCACGATTTAATCGTTTTATGATACGAGCAATATCCAATTGATGATGAAGATCCAAAAATGCCGTCGGTTCATCCAGCAACAGGATCTGCGGTTCCTGCACCAGTGCTCGGGCAATCACCGCCCGCTGCCGTTCCCCACCGGACACTTCGGTCACCAGGCGATCCCCCAAATGTGCCACATCAAGCTCATTCATGGCGTTCTGTGCCACCGCCCAATCTTGAGAATCTTCCCAATGCCATCCTCCCCAACCCTGATGATGAGGAGCACGGCCCATCAGCACCATTTCAGCAATGCTATAGGGAAACACTTGCAGCGTTTCTTGCGGCACGAGCGCCACGCGCTTGGCCACGTTCAACTGGGAAAGTCCCGATAACGATTCGCCCAATATTTCAATCGTGCCTTTTTGTGGCTGAAAAACTCTGGCTAATAATTTCAACAAGGTACTTTTTCCTGACCCATTTGGGCCAAGAATTCCTAACACTCGTCCAGAAAGAATCAGACAGGACAGCCCTTTCAAAGCAGCCTCCGATTCAGCGCGTTTTCCTCTTGAATAGGTAAAGGTCACATCTTCCAGCGAATACGCCACGTTGGAGGGGAATTGATCGTTCATCATATGGGTTACTTCATACCCAACTGTGTTTGCCGAGTCGTCAATAACCATAAAAAGATAGGGCCACCAACTAATGCGGTGATCACACCAACCGGAAATTCACTGGGACTCAATGCTGTACGGGCCACCGTATCGGCCATCATCAAAAACATCCCTCCCACTAATCCAGCAACAGGAAGCAAAAGACGATGATCTGCCGAAACAACTAATCGCACGGCGTGCGGAATGATTAGTCCAACAAATCCGATGATGCCGCTAAAACTGACCGCTGCTCCCGTGAGGAGTGCCGCAGCGAGAAATACACTTTTTTTCACCCGCTCCACCTCCACACCCAACGAACGAGCCGTTTCCTCGCCAAGCGTCAGCAGATTCAGCGACTGCGCATTCATTCCCAAAACGACTAGACCCGCTCCCAGATACAACACCAATATTCCTAATGTTGACCAATCAGGCCCGGTCAACGTACCCATCAGCCAGGCGTACATCCCAAAAGCCCGATTCGGATCAGCAATACTAGTGAGGAACATGATGAAGGCCGAAAAAATAGCATTCAATACAACCCCCGCGAGCAAGAGCGTATACACAGAAAAGCCATATTGCGCCGAAGAAATACGGTACATGATCATGAGCGACATCAGCGCGCCCGCAAATGCACAAACAGGCAGAGCCGATAGACTCCCCACCGATATCCCAAGGCCAAAGAGTAAGGCAATCGCCGCCCCAAGAGCGGCTCCACTGGAAATACCAATGACGAACGGATCGGCTAAGGGATTGCGCAACAAGGCCTGCAGCGCCACGCCGACCATTGCCAAACTTCCACCCACAAAAAACGCCAATAACACCCGGGGCATTCTGACTTGTAGAAGGATAACCGAGGTGGGATCACCGAGGCCCTGTTCCGTCGATTGCCCAACCACCGAACCCATGACCACCTCGATAATCCTCGAATAGGGAATTGATTGCGTACCAAATCCCAAACAACCCACAAAGAAGACCATTGTTACAGCAAAGGCTGAGCTCACCCATACCCACCAGCGACTCCGTGTGAGAGTTCGGCTTGACACCGAAGCCATATTGAGTGCCCTCGTAGTTGAAACCGAACGCTCCAACGAGAGCGCCCCTGGAGGCGGGCTAAGCGATGGTGCATCAAGTGTTGGTTTCACAAACGATTTCCCTTAAGAATATAGTTTGGTGTAATGAGGCAGTAGAGAGATGAGCGTATTTATGGCCTGGCTTCATGCACAGTCTCGTCTAAGGAGATATCCGGATGCAGCAATTTGACCAAATGTCGCAACCCTTCAATAACACGAGGACCAGGACGATTGAGTAAATCACTTTGAACTTGAAATAATTTGCTTTCTTGAACGGCCCGTAAGGTCTCCCAGCGTTTCCACCGATCTTGTTCGGCTTGCGGGATCCCTTCATACTCTCCTATCGGAAAGAGCAAGATGTCGGGATTTTGCGTCAAGACCTCTTCCATGGTCAGCCGTGGGTAGGGAGCATTCGCCCGCTCAGCCGCATTCCGCCCACCAGCCAATTCAATCAAATGATGAATGAAACTTCCGGGACCCACCGTAATCAAGGGTTCTGAATTTAAGACATACAGCAAGGTCGGGCGAGGCCGGCCTTCAACCTTTTTTGTAATATTGGCGACCTGCTTGCGCAAAGCCGCCGTATACGCATTAGCCTCTTGTGCTCGGCCAACCATTCTTCCTAACAACTGAA
>JBFJON010000383.1:0-2901 GCA_041617575.1 Nitrospirales bacterium
CCAAATTTACTGGTGAAAATGGGCACGTCAAAAAACTGCATACAAACCGTGTGGTGTTTGAAGAAGGAAAGATCGTTCCGGTTCCTGGATCCGAAATGGAGATGGATGCTGATCTGGTATTGTTGGCGATGGGTTTCGTGGGACCGGTGAAAAACGGCCTCTTGGATTCTCTAGGGCTTAACTATGATGCTCGGGGCAATGTGGTGGTCGACGATCACTTTATGACCAATATTAATGGGCTGTTTGCTTCAGGTGATACGAAACGCGGAGCGTCTCTCATTGTCTGGGCCATTGCGGAAGGCCGAAAAGCTGCCCAAGGCATTCACCACTATTTGCAATCTGGGCAATCCCTTCGGGTTCACTGAGTCCGTCTCTTCTAAAAAAGAGGTCTTCTGCGGACTTTCCCCTCTTTCAGAACTTCTGAAATATTCAACGGATCCTGTTTGCGAATCTAGAAGTTACTCGCGTGAGCTGCGCTGCCTGTGGCAAGAGTTTGGTGGATTTCTCGAATAAGGCGCATTTCAATGTCGGCAAGTTCCGCTGGCGGGGCTGTATAAATATTTCCGTTTCTGGAGATTTTTTCGAATTCAGCACGAACCCACAGAGTTGTGTGATCGGCGGGTCCTTTTTCGATCATGGCAAGATATTGGTTCCGGAAGCCGGATAATTCAAGGGACGGTGGGAGAGAGGTCTTTCGATCCGTTATATAGACGGCCTTATGGTCAGTTTGCATGGTGGCCAGAACCGAATAGCCATTTTTCGTTAAGGCATCTTCCATGATGGTTGAAACGGTGGAAAACGTAAATGGCAGCTCATGGGTTTGGCCGCCAATTTGTTTCATGACAAGGGATTCTCGCATCTGCTCTCGTTGGCTGCGTAACCATTTGGCTTCTCCTAATAGCTTTTTATTTTTCTGTTCCAATGATCGTATAGTATCCATGTCCTTTTTAGGGGTCGTGGCCAGTTGTGCAATATGGCTTTGGGCCTCTTTTAACTTGTTTTCGTAAGAGGCTTCGGTCTCCCTGGCATCCTGGTTCAATCGATCGATTTGTTGTTGTAGGACTTTGTTGCCTGCCTGTAAAGATTGAATCACTGACTCCAATTTAGCGGTCTGTTTTTTTAACTGGATGGCTTCGCTTTGAAGCGCGGATTGATCTTGAGGGCATGCTGTGAGGACTAGAAGACAAAAAACAACTCCGAGGGCCTTGGACACCCGATTCAAAAATGCATTCATCTTGAAAATTAGTTGGGATATTAAGAGGGGCCGAAATCCTGGCATTTTCACTGACGTAGTGTTGGTAGGAAGGATTTACTGAGTGATGAGCGTGACAATGGGTACCTTTTATTAGGTAGTCTATGCCTAATCGACTGTTATTTCAATTAGTGAAATTAAATGACCCTTTTGAAGCCTGCTGGCATCTTTCCATTATCGACTCATATTCGTCGATGTTGAGTGATCATGCCAGATAGAAAAATGGGCAAAGGTGGAGGTATAGCTAGGGGCAGAATAGTTGATCGGAAATATTGCTGATCCATGGTATGCTCCGGCATTGAGGCAGAACAGGCGAATACAAAAAGGAGTGATTCTTGGCGTCATTGATACGAAAAACTTTTCCCGTTCCGCCGCTTTCCTGTAATTGCTCAATTTTGGGGGATCTTGATACCAAGCAAGCGGTGGTCGTGGATCCAGGTGGAAATCCGGAAAAAATTCTTGAGGGAATTGAGTCCTTAGGTCTCACCGTCTGTGCCATTTTGCATACTCACGCCCATTTCGATCACTTTTTAGCCTCAGGTCATATTAAAGCAGCTACTGGTGCTCCGCTTTGCCTGCATCCACAGGACCAGGATCTTTGGCAGATGCTGGAAATACAATGTCAGATGTTTGGTGTGCCGTATTCGCCTGCCCCTCCTCCAGACCAATGGCTTTCTGACGGCGAAGAACTGACTGTTGGGCCGTATTCAGCAGCAGTAATACATACGCCGGGCCACACACCCGGTTCGGCCTGTTTTTATTTTGAAGATCAAGGGCTGCTTTTTTCTGGAGATACACTTTTTCGGGGAGGGATTGGTCGAACGGACTTATGGGGTGGAGATAGCCGAGCGATCATTCAATCCATTCGGGAACGGTTGTATTCCTTGCATGAAGACACACTGGTGATTCCGGGTCATGGTGGTGAGTCGTCGATTGGCTGGGAGCGGGAGCACAATATGTTTGTGAATGCCTCATGACAGAGGACTTAGACCACCGCATTAATTGAGGAGGCAAATATGAGAACCCGTTTGTCATATTGTTTGTTTGTCTTGTTTGGTCTGGCGTATGTGTGCCTGGGTGCTGAGAAGCAGCAACTTGCCTGGGCTGTTTCACAAGAAGTGAAAATTGAAAAAGTCGAAGTAAGGATTTCGCCCTCTGGGTCGGTTGTTTTCCTGAAGGTTGGGGAACGAGCGATTCCAGTATTTGTTGATCCTACAGTTGCGGCCTCTATTCAAGGTGCCCTGTCCGGGGAAAAATATCTCCGTCCTCTCTCTCATGACTTGATGAAATCGATTCTGAGTTCGTATGGCATCAAGGTCCAGCAAGTCTTTGTTACCCTTCGCCATGGAGTGTATTTCGGCACTCTGACCTTATTTCATAACGGCCGAGTGCAACTGTTCGATAGTCGATCGTCGGATGCCATCGCCTTGGCGATTCATTTTCAAAGTCCCATTTTGGTGGAACAGGAACTTTTAGATTCTGCTGGAATAGAAATGAGTCAAGGGGAGTCGAATCAAGAAGGTTTAGAATTATAGTGCCCAATAAACGTAGCCAAATCTAGTTAGGATAACCTAGGGTAACAATAATTCTACAAAAAATTATCTCAATTTATAGGGGATTCAGTTCATAGGGGGTATTCAGCTAAAAAC
>JBFJON010000384.1:0-2897 GCA_041617575.1 Nitrospirales bacterium
CCAGATTCGATCCGCACTCTCGTAGACCATCAGGAGCGTTCCATTGGATGCTTTGGCAATCTTGCGCTGGTTGTTGGAGGAAGTGCCAGTTGGGCTGAAGGTAGCGAGGTGGGCTTTGTAAGTGGCGGTGTAAGTAATCGGGCCTGTAATCGTAATGTTATGTTGTTGGTTTCCTCCATCACTCCAGCTCAGGAATCCCCATCGAACTTCATTCGCGTCTGTAAATCCTGGGGCACCGATTCCGTAGGGCGACTCCAACTCGTTCTCAAAAATATCACCTCGGCTAAAAGGGGAGGTTTTGTCTTCATATGAGTTCGAACCTAGCGGATCCTTGAATTGCACCGTTCCTGTGTTTCCATCGATGTCGATGAGTTTGTTCTGAACCGTAATTGGGTGGATTCTCCGGAATTCAGCCCTAATCTGAGGGGTTCCGGAGATAATAGAAAACACCCGTGGATTTATTCTATCTGCGAGATTGCCGTTCCAATCCCTGAACTTCCAATTCTTCTCATCCCCAAATGGGTTGTTATATTGATCAACCGCCTGAATCTTCCTGAGTGATGGATTAGGCCAGCTGAAAGACGTATCTGATGGATATGAAAGGGGGGTGTTTGGATAGTGAATGATCTTGAAAATCCCGTAAGAAGTGCCTCCCAGGTCATTCATTACTGTTACATTTGTAGTTGGCATCGCAAGTTTGGTGTATTGAGCCCGGTATTTATTGCCGTCATGTCGCATCCAAAATGCATGTGCCGCACCTGTCCAACTGCCCATTTGGATGTAGTCGCCCATGAAATTGTCATTGTTTCTTGCTAGGACCGTAAATGCTGGTCCAACAAATGTATGTGAAAAAGAGTCACCCCCATCAACGGACCGCGCAAAGCAGAGCTCCGCGGACTCGTTATCAGAGCTATTTTTGCTCTCGTAGAAAATTACGTTGACGTTGCCATCCGAATCCACGCTAACTGACGGGAACCATTGGTCTTTGGATGTGACGATGTTTACCCGAATAGGAGACCCACCTTGGTCAATTCTTTGTCCATTCTTTCCTATCCAGGATACACCTCAATCAGTCGATTTTATGAGTAGTACGTCAGGTGTTTCCCCGTCTGTCCACGTAACATAGATCCAACCTCTGCGGGAGCCTTCGCTTCGGTCAACGTCTATTGAGGGATAGCTGGTAACTCTTACCTTGCTACTCTTAAGAACATATCTTTGACTCACTTGATCTACCACCCCAGCCTGATTCACTGATGTAATTGGGGTACTCTCACCGCCTGATGGCATAAACCAGATATGAGTTGTCCTTGAAGGCGTACTGTTGTCTAGCCTTGCCCACACAAAATACCGCTTATTGTCTGGTCCAAAGGCGACGCTGGGACCGCCGAAGAAGTCAGATGATTCGGTCAGTCTGCTATTAGAAAAAGTCGCACCGCTGTCGCTCGAAAACCCCTCCCAGACATGTATTCCATTAAGCCCAAGGGGATCGTTCTCTATGAACACAACGGAAATGTCGTGTTGATTGCTCTGGTTCATGATTGGGCTTATAGCCAACCATGGTTTGTCCACTGTCATTTGGGTGGTCAAAACAGGTCGTCTATAGCCAGGCCATGATTGGCCTCCATTTGTTGATTTGTGGAGGAAAATACCGTCATGCTTTCTGAGGTATACATAATAAGCGACACCATGACCGTCGAACGCTACAACGGGATCAGTAAGCTGTTCAGAACCTACTGAGAATTGCTCGTTGGCAGACCAGGAAACGCCTCCGTCTATAGACCAAAAATATCCTAATGGCCCGGCATTTGTTCCTTGAACAATAGTCCCACCGATCAAGTTAAGAGTGTCCGATGGATTGATCGCAATCGTCGTTTCATTATTGTGATTTAAGGTCGACGAGACGGGTTGGTTCCGTAAAACCACCTGTGCCAATGCTAACCCCTGCAAGAACACTATCCAAACGACAACACTCAGAAAGACTGAAATTCTGGCCGCTCTTCTGCCGTTTCGTCTCATGGTTGCCTCCCTTGGATAATCCACTATAGACGCGTTCCTCGAATTATGATTGCCTGTGTGCCAGATGATCCCACGGCAAATACTTCCTTTCCGTCAGTCCACACTCCACGCAGACCAATACTCCCATCAGGCCTCAACAACTCATCATATTGGTGCCATGTCGAGCCATTCCAGTGCATTACCACGCCAAAGCTTCCAACTACGAAAACGTCATTTGACTTGCTCCCATCAACTCCCGTCATCGTGTAGATCGTATTGGGGACAACTAGTTGCTTCCATGTGCTGCCATCGAACTGCGACACGAAGTTGCTGACAACGTATACATTCTTCGCGTTCGTGCCCCAGACTCCTCCAGGCCGGTTGAATGGAGCCGCGTCAACAGCTATTTCTTGCCACGTGGAACCATCATAGTGCACCACTGTCCACTGGGCACTGAAGAAATCCATAGCGACAGCGTATACGTCAGTTGAACCGGATCCCCACACGTCGTAAAGGGTGAGGGATGTTCCGCTTTCCATTTTTGTCCAACCAGATCCGTCATAGTGAACAATTATACCATTTGCCCCCACAGCAAATAGATTTCCCGAGGAGGTGCCCCATATGGCGTTGAAGAAATTGCCATGGAGAGTTGAGTCAAGCGTAATCACGGTTGCGGAAGTTGGTCCCGTCCGCACAAGTGTTGCAGCATGAGGCGTCCAATCGATGCCGTCCCAATGCAGTATATTGCTGCCGACGATCCAGACATCCGTCGAGGAGAAGCCGTACACTCCGGAGAACTCTCCGTACGTAAATTCTTCATCGAATGCGGCGTCGACGACCGTATGCCATCCTGTGCCGTCATACCTCAGAACATTAGACTGGATCTGATCATCAGGGACCTC
>JBFJON010000385.1:0-2893 GCA_041617575.1 Nitrospirales bacterium
CTGACTCAATTGTGCAAGAGTATCCCCAATTCCCTGTAGCTCGAACCTATCTAGAATTGCAAGAATTTTTAAGGCGGGGAGGCGGATTTACGCCATGAGATGCCGTGCTGCCTAGGGTTAATATTGCAGGGTTCCCCCTCCTTGAAGACTCCGGTGATTTCCGGCTGCTTCACTCCCCCATAAAATGTGTTCCGCGCCCATTTCCGCAGTGATTAGGAAAATGAACAGGAATCAATAAGGCAATGAATGAAAGGAGTCGTTAATGATGCGTGTTTCCCTCACAGGACGAGTTGTCTCTTTGATGGTAATTCTTGGTTGCTTCTCTTTAACGGGATGCCTTGGTAACCGGGATTGGCAATACCCTCCCTCTTCAACTGGCGTGTTTCTCAATAAAAAAGCCGCAAAGCCTATTTCCGCTAAAGTTATCGTTCTTCCTTTGGAAGACCTCAGAGGAAACGCCAAAAAAGACGAATATTGGAAGGTTTCGATACCTCTTATTCCATACGGCGATAGACATTATGAACGCCCGGAGACGGCTGAAAATCCTGAAGAGGTTGATGTAGTACGGTTTGATCCTCCCAATGATTTTGCCAAAGCCATCGCAGCTGAATTGAGCCATGCAGGGGTGTTTTCCTCTGTAAAATATGTGCAGGATGAGAAGCAGGAAATGGCCGATCTTGTTCTTCGCGGAAGTATCGGAGCAACAGACTGGGATAGGCGTTTGACGACTTGGGGTTTTGGGCCCGTTGGTCCCGTCTTTTGGATTTTGGGTGCGCCTATGTCCTGGACTACGACGACCCTCGCGATGGATATCAGTCTTACTCCCGTTAACAATCCTAATAAGGTCTTGTGGCGGCAGAAAATGGTAGCGGAGGGGCATTGGACCGACGGGATTTACTATAACCTTGGGGAACCTGCCAAACTTTTCCCTGAGTCTCTCCAGGAAGCATTAAAAGAGGCTGTTGATGACTTGGTCAACATAGCCAATGAAAATCCTCAACAGCTTATGCCTCGATAAATGAGTGAAAGTTGTTGGAATAATTAAGAAAAAATAAAATTTGAATTTTTGGGTTGATATTTTGCCACAAGAAGATTATTTTTAGGCTTCAGGCAACAAAAAAACAACCGATAATGATAAAGAAAGACAGACATCAAGCACGTACATTCAAGGGTGCTCTCCAAAGGCTCATGTCTGTCACGTGAGGTTCGTGTACTGTCTCCGTAATTTATGGATGAAATCGTCGTGTTGGTGACGGTGTCTTCGGATGATGAAGCCACCACGATTGCCCGGGTGCTGGTTGTTCAAGGGTTAGCTGCCTGTGTCAATATTATTCCGGGAGTACGGTCTATTTATCAATGGGAAGGGAAAGTTGAGGAGGAACGCGAGTATCTGCTGGTGGCGAAAACGATCAGACATGCATTCGATCGATTGGTAGCAGTGGTAAAAGAGCATCATAGCTACAGTGTCCCGGAAATTATTGCTCTTCCTATTCAACATGGGACTTCCGAGTATTTACAATGGGTCAGGGATATGACCAAAGGGATGAACGCCTCCACTTGAACAGCACAATCTACATCTGAATTTTGATCATAAATTTCTGGCACAAACACTTATCTTCTCTGAATGTTGTGGTGAACGAATGAAAGAATCCGAAGAAACCCTGACTGTAATTATTTTTCGCGGTGCACGAGCCAACCCATGGCGTCTTAAGATCCGCAAAGCCTTTGTGAAGCATGGTTTGATCTGGGGCTTGGCGTTGCTACTGATTCAGGGTGGAATCGTCACACATTATGTCTACCAATGGAATCAGTTGAGTGAATTGGAGGAAATTAAAAATGAATTGAATTCCTCTCGGGCCAAAACTGGTACGTTTTCAACCGAAGTCGATGGCATGAAAAAGCGAATGCTGGCATTGGAAACACTTAATCGAAAATTGCAGACAATGTTTGGGCTTGAACCTGATGACCTTCAGGGCCTACCTTCAGGGATTCCAGGTCAAGGGGGGGAAGAACTTCCCTATGAAATGGCTCCCGAGGATGCGACTGTGCCGAGTGATGGTACCGTACAAAAAACTGACATGAATCAAGGTGTTTCTCAAGGCCTTTTTACCACGGACCGAAAGATTACGGAAATCAAATCCGGTCTGGAATGGCTCAGCCAACAGAGCAAATTGGAGAGTCAGATTCTGGACGAACTTTCCGCCGTGGCTCAGAAAAAAGCGGAACAATGGGCCTCGACTCCTTCCATTTGGCCCGTGAAGGGATCCATTACCTCAAGGTTTGGGCCAAGAGTATCCCCCTTTACCGGAAAAAAGGCATTACATTCTGGGCTTGATATTGGTGCGCGAAATGGCACCGAGGTTCGAGCTCCGGCTTCTGGAAAAGTGGTTGTGGCTGCATATGATGGGCGAATGGGTAAATTTATTCGTATTGATCATGGCTATGGCATTGAGACTACGTATGGCCACTTGTCAAAAATCCATGTGAAATATGGCGATCGAGTCCATCGAGGTGATCTCGTTGGGCTGGTTGGCAGTTCAGGAAAGTTCTCAACTGGACCCCATCTGCATTATCAAGTTGCGGTAAACGACAAGGTCGTGGACCCTATCCACTATATCCTTGACTGAGTGCCCTTCCTCGCACGCGATGGTGGGCGGTGTTTTCCCTCCGTGATGTTTTTCTCCTGAATTGATTCATTCGCATTTGTGGCCTTCAGGTCATTTGGGACAAAGGACCTAAGCAGCTGGAAGGCCTCATGGGTCTTCTTTTTGGTACAGTGGGCCTTCTTTGGTATTGAATTCTCAGTCAATATCACCTAGATTATTGCTAAGGAAAATTGATAATATCTGCTTTCTCTGTTAGCTTGTTGATGGGTGAGTGTCTTAACTTGTTC
>JBFJON010000386.1:0-2849 GCA_041617575.1 Nitrospirales bacterium
CGTCCCGATCACCGGATGGTTGCTCACTCAGGTTTCATTACGGTCGCGAGGAAAGTGGATACCCGCATGTGGCATGCTGAGTCGTTAAATGAAACGACAGATGTGTTGAGTCATGATCCTAACGTCATCAAGGAGGATGAATATATTGAGAACGAATTAGAAATCATCTGAGCCTGTTTGGGCCAACCAGCAAAATTAGGTGTCTATGAACGCTGCTGTCAAAACTATTCTGATTGCGGATGATGATGAAGACCTAAGGTTGCTGGTGCAGGTCACCCTCGAAAACCCTACCTACCGAATTCTTACCGCAGCGGACGGGTCCAAGGCATTAGACGCTGTTCAGCAATGCCGTCCCGATTTACTCATTCTTGATTGGATGATGCCGGGCCTCAACGGATGTGAGGTCATCACCCAACTTCGTCAAAATCCAGAAACCGTCACAATTCCCGTGGTCATGTTGACGGCTAAAGATGGCCTGGAAGCCCAGGAGCAGTTAGCCTCGCTCGCGCTTGCGGGATATTTAGTTAAGCCCTTTAGTCCGCTCGAGTTGATCAAAAAGGTTCGAGAGGTGTTGGATACATGAAATCCAAACCCTCAAAGCCTAATGTAAACGGGCCTCGCCGAGTCAAGAAAAAGACAACGCCACCTTCGAAATCGGATGCTGTTCAAGTCCAGTTGCAGGCTGCTCGTTCTCAGTTGTTGGTTTATGCCCAAGATCTCAAGCAGATGTTGGACAAAGAAGGAAAGAAAACTCAACAGCTCAAGCAGGCTCATGCTCAATTACTCACATACGCCAAAGATCTCAAGGTCGCTCTCGATGTCGAACAACATAAAAACAATGAGTTGGAGCAGGCCTACACGGATACGATGCTCAGGTTGGCTAGGGCGTCACGGTATAAGGATGAAGAAACTGGCGCTCATATTGTACGCTTGAGTCATTATGCTCAATCAATGGCCTTGTTTGTCGGATGGGATCCAAGCCGAGCACAAGGATTATTTGCTGTGGCGCCAATGCATGACGTGGGGAAAATTGGTGTACCCGATGCGGTGTTAGGGAAAAATGGGCCGCTTACCGAGGAAGAATGGGTAGCGATCAAGCAGCATCCGCTCTTAGGGGCGAGTTTGTTGAGTGGGTCAGCGTCTCCATTGCTAGAGATGGCCAAGGAGGTAGCGCTTACGCATCATGAGCGGTGGGATGGGAGTGGGTATCCGAGTGGTTTGAAAGGGGACCAGATTCCGATAACGGGACGAATTGTGATGCTATGTGACCTGTATGATGCCTTACGCAGCCAGCGACCTTATAAACCGGCCTTTTCGCACATCAAAACGCTGGACATTATGCTGAATGGTAACGAACGCACCAAGCCGACGCATTTCGATCCAATTTTATTGGAAGCGTTTCGAGAGATGCATGCCCAATTTGATGAAATTTATTCAACGGTTAAAGCTACAGCTGATCCTTAAGGTCAAGAATGATAGAATCCTTAGCGAGAATGCTCCATAGGGTAATTGGCTTCTTCCCACGCGTTCATGCTGCCTTCGACATTGTAGACATTGGTATAGCCTAAACTCATGAGGGTTTCTGCAGCGATATTGCTGCGATGTCCCGATTGGCAATAGACCACGATATGGCTGCCCAAATCAGAGCGTAATTCCTGATGCCGGTTTTGGATTTCCCGAAAATCTATATTAAAATCAGTTCCCGGAATAAATCCCCCCTGATGTTCTTCCGGTGAGCGGACGTCAACCAGGACAAACCCTTTTTGGCTTGGTTGACTGGCTTTTTCCAGCCCGGCTTTCAGTTGCTGGACGGTTAAGAGGTAGGGTTCAGCCTGTGTGAAGGCCGGACTTATGGCTAGCAGGGCAAATATGGCAAGAAAACCAGAAAGAAAAAAGCGCGTCATTGGGATACCCCCCGGCTAAAAGAAAAGGCAGTTTAGTCGCGACCCTAAGGCGTTGGCTTGAAATAGCCCAACAATTAAATTGTATGATTCGCGGAAAGATATGGTCAAGCAAGAGTGGGTTGCGAGGCAGGCTTATTATTGTGAAAAGCTATTTACTGCGGGGAAGGGGCGGTACGTTTTAAGTCATCAAGGGTGAGGAGTGAAAGTAGCTGTAAGCCATGCTGTGTAAGAGGGCTGTGTATATGGTCTTCTGATCGATCAACAATGACAAACGCATGATCCACATTCAATCCTTGATTCCGTGCAGCATCGGTGGCTTTCAACAGCGACCCTCCAGTTGTTAAAACATCGTCTACGACCACAGCTTTTTCGCCGTCATCGAATGTGCCCTCTATCAACTTGCCTAAGCCATGGTCTTTGGGCTGCTTGCGGACCACGAACGTGCGCCATTCTAGTTTGGGGTCCGCAGAAAAGGCAAAATCAGAAATACTCGTCGCAAGGGGGATCGCGCCAATTTCCAACCCGCCAATCAAATGAAAATCCTGCGTTTTGAGAAGATCAAAGGCTAATTGGGCCACAAGGTGACGTGAGTAGGGGTGAGCCAATACAATACGGCAGTCCACATAATAAGGGCTGGTCTTACCTGAGGCTAAACGGAAACCCCCTTGGGTATTCCATTTGAACGCTTCAAGGTCGTGAAAGGCCTGAATTAGAGCGTCTTTGGACATGGGTCAAAATACGAAATAGTGGTGAACAAAATTAATAGAGAATTAAGACGTGTTTTCTAACACTATAACTTTCAGAATCGCAAGGAGACGCGGTGAAATCTTCGGCATGGCTCAATCTAGTGCAATAATGTTGCGCTGAACACCGCAAAAGAATCGTCGAGGAACGAACACAATCTTTATCTGAGATAATCAAGGCAAAGGAGCAAGGGCTATGTAC
>JBFJON010000387.1:0-2845 GCA_041617575.1 Nitrospirales bacterium
CCAGAAATTGGCTTCAGTTTTATCAGACGGATGTGTTTACGAGTGAGCCGTTTGGAGGGAATCCCCTTGCCGTATTTCCTGATGCCGGTGAATTGACCGATCGGGAATTTCAGCAAATTGCCGGGGAGATGAACCTCTCGGAAACAGTTTTTGTCCTGCCACCGAAGGATCCGAGAGCTGCCGCAAAAATTCGCATTTTTACACCCTCACAGGAAATTCCTTTTGCTGGCCACCCCGTGTTGGGTACGTTCTATGTGCTTGGAGTACTTAAGCGCCTCCCCTTGCAGGAACCCGTGACCAAAATATTCTATGAATGCCATTTGGGGGTGTTTCCGCTTGAGCTCATTATTTTGAAAGGGCAGATTGAACAGGTGGTGATGTCTCAACCCTCTCCAGAATTTTTGGAGGTGGTGAGTCAGGTGGAGATAATTTATGAATTGGCGAAGGCGTTAGGGGTACAAAAATCCCTTATTACTGATTCTCCTTTTCCCGTCGAAGTGGTTTCCACGGGATTGCCGGTCTTAATCGTACCGATCCGAACTCTCACAGCGGTCAAGTCCATGCAGGTGAATCATTCAGCTATTCGAGACGTCTGCGCCCGTTTAGGCACGAATGGCATCATGGTGTATACCACCATGACCCTCGAAGAAAGTTCCACAGTGCATACCCGAATGTTTGCCGATCCGATTGGGATCCCTGAAGATCCTGCGACGGGCAGTGCCAGTGGAGCGTTAGGAGGGTATTTGGTGAAAAACGGGGTGGTGGAAGTGGGGCCGACCACGGAAGTAGTGATAGAGCAAGGATATGAAATTGATCGCCCATCTCGGATTCTCGTTCAAGTCTTTTCCGATGACGATATGATTCAAAATATCAAAGTCGGCGGGCAAGTCGTGATGGTTGCAGAAGGCAAAATGATGTATTAACCTCGCTTGTCCAAAAGTCATGAAAAGCTATTTCGTGAGTTCTCCGGCAATATGACCCACTTCGGGAAGAATCAATTGCTCCAGGGCCAGCCGAACAGCGCTTTGTGAGCCAGGGATGGAAAAAATAACCAGATGCCCATGGATGCCCGCTGTTGCGCGGCTCAACATGGCGGATGAGCCTATCTCCTGATAGCTCAAATGGCGAAACAACTCCCCAAACCCATCCAGCCGTTTTTGTAGAAAACCATCTACCGCTTCAAAAGTGGAATCGCGACGGGAAATGCCCGTCCCGCCGTTGATGATGACCACTTGCCTGTCCGTCTGAAGTGCTGCTTCTTCTAGGAGGCGGGTTATATCCTCTGGCTCATCTTTGATGAGATGATAGGCGGCGATCGAATGACCCTGTTCTTTGAGTAGATGGCAGATAAGCTTTCCGCTGATATCGGTATCCTGTGTTCGAGTATCACTACAGGTCACCACCATACAAGCCAACGAACACGAGGCATGAGCTTTATGGGACAGATGAGATGGTGCCTCATGGTATGCATGAGACCCCTGTTCCGCATGAGGTCGATGATCACTCATGATCGAAAACTTTGGTGAGGCAGAAAATTAGGACCACACCGAATCGGGTTTGAGTTGCGTTGCGGGCTCACCTTTTTTGATATGTTCGTCCAAAATGACCCCCACATCAGAATCTTTAACCTTGGAATACCATGTTCCATCTGGGTAGACGACAACGGTGGGGCCTTCTTCACACGGACCTAAACACGTTGTCCCTGTGACGAGTACTTCCCCTGGTTGAATGCCGCGTTCAATTAATCCCATATTTAACGCCATGAGTAAATCCTGGGCGCCGGCCGCACCACAAGAAGGTTTCGGATGTCCGGGAGGGCGGGAGTTCGTACAAACAAGAATGTGATATTTTGGTTTTGGCATGGCATCTCCTTATCGTAAGGGAGTGTTAAAAAATGTTGGGATAGGATCGAAGAGGTCTGGGGATTGTGTCGTTACCGACTGCGAAAGAGATCCCAACTTTCTATGCATTCTTCTGGTAACTTCCAATGTCGAATCCCGGTCATGACCCAATCTAAATAATGTTCTTTGGCTTTGAATTTTCCGATGGTTTGTGCGACATGCGTACTCACAAATTCTTTTTTGTCGTCTTCCGTAAACACATTGATTTCAACATGTCGAAAGGCCTCTTCCGGTAGATCGCCTTCGAATTTGTCTAGCTCCTGAACGTCTTCTGGCGTTAATTCAAATACCGCTCCCCATACACGCTCACCAGCTGAAGGCGCGATCGTCGCGAGCCCGCATCGCCACTGATTAGACCATCGTCCGAATGTAATGGTGTGATCTGGAATGTAAGCCTTGAATAAAAATTGGTGCTCTGGCGCACGTCGTTTCAATTGGGTAGGGTTGAGATTATCAGCATACAAGAAAAATCGCATAGTTTGTTCCTGTTCATTTTAGCAACAGGTAGTATTACCATACTGCCTTTGCAGACTGTCAAGGAAAGATTTGGGATTGCCGCTTTTGGGATGGATCTGTGAAAGGGTGTTAAGGAATTACAGGGGGGAAAGATCGATTCAATCTTCTCAGGCAAGTAAGGTCATTGTTAGGACGTTTTTGGAGTGAGATGAAGTTCCCGCTGAGAGTGATCGAGCCGAACCATAAAGCGATCAAAAAAGCTGAGTCCTAGAAGCCCATCGATGCCCTCTGGAAGATTAGGGATTGTGTGAATAACAACACGCACATCATCACGCCCTGCATGGCCTACGCGAATTCTCGGGGCAACTCCCATTTTGGCTTTGACGATTCCCCCAGCCGTATTTAATTTAATGTGAGGACTTCTTGGGTCCGGCTGAATACCTGCATCAAAAGCCAAATCTTCGGAAATTGTGGTAAAGGTTGCGCCA
>JBFJON010000388.1:0-2844 GCA_041617575.1 Nitrospirales bacterium
AATCCTTTATGATGTGGGAGTATCTCGGGAAAAAATATGATCTTGATTATTCTATTTTTTTACCATTTGATTTTCATATTGATCGAGATCTCACCTTTAATCGGCATCTCAACAAATATTGTCCTATTCACGCCAGATATATCGTGACGAGGACTGGGCTTAGCATCTCACCTGTGATGGGAAGTTCAAGAAAAGAAGCATGTTCTCTTTATCACCGCGTATTAACTCCTTGGGAATATATCGTCTACGACCGTAATGCTCCTACCTTTTTGAGAATCTTGGTGCCGAAAGGACGAAAATTTAAAATTAACCCCTTTTACTATAGCGACATGGGAAAAAAAGAAGAAGCGCTCGCAACTTACAAGATGTTATTCAAGCGGTTGGCTGCTGAAGCGAATCATCCCATTATACTTTGCAGCCATGCAGATATTTGTGGCCTTCACGAAAGCCTTTCAGATGATATCTATTTTTATGATACCCGAAAACTCCTACCATTACCTGGGCTGTATTTAGCTCCCAAAAGTCACCCAAGCGCTCTTGGGAATGAAATGAGAGCCCAAGAATTGTATTCCTTTCTGACAGCTCAAAAACCTGGCGAGCTAAAAGTAATCACACTGGCATCTATGCCGGGTATCACAAAGGTGGGCTTTGAGTCTTCCCCTCCGCTCAATCAATATGACCATATCTTTGTAGGCATTCAGGGACACACCGCAGCTGATTTTGTCAGCCATGAGGATGGGGCACATGAATGGATGTTTGAAAAGGATCTAGATTTTAAAAAGGATGCAATTGCAAGTTTGCTCTGGGTATCCAATCGGGAAGGGTTACAATTCATTCCGGTTTCTTTTCCATTGGAGAACGGTGAGACCGTATTTGCTAAGGTAGAATTGGACAACGATATACTTCGAATTCCTATTGGACAAATAGAGGCCGGCAGTTCCATTATCGGGAGGCTACGGCTGACATGTAGTGAATGGATAACCGCCTTGGGCCATCACACGTGGAGACTGAAGTGTAAGGAGAACTCTTTAAGCTCTCTTAGTATAGAAGGCGCTGGAGGACTTCAAGCCGTCAAAATTGAAGTAGGGGAAAATGCAAAACTCCTCATGAAGGGGGAAGGAATGGAGGGCATTCAGAAGCTCAAAAATACCGTCAAGAATGTCTTCAATGTGAAACTCCGACTCACAATATCATTAAGACCGGTGATATCTTCAGTGGCCAACCTCCGAGCAAAGGCGGGCTCATTGACCCTCGGAGAGAATAAGATAAATGATATTGGAACCATAGACCTGTTGGTTCAAACCAAAAATGGACAGCCCCGTTCGTTTCCGATTATTCCCTACCATATAGTCGCTGTCAGCGCCCCTCAATCTCATCCTGTATATTCATATCCAGTTCGGTAAATGATCTTGCCAAGATTTGTACAAACCAGGTTAACCAGAATCTTTCGTGAACTGCATTACCACTCCGTCTGGCAAATCCTCTATTTTGCCTTTCGCCAGCCAGTACGAATGTTCCTGAAACACTTCTACATACCGACATTGGCCCTCCCAAATCGATTTGCTCGCCGTTCCACAAGCAAGGTTCTACAGAGCCGTGATAAAGCGCTCTGGACCACAGCGGATTATCAAGAAGTCGCCGCTCGTTTCCCTGACGGTTGGCACCTGGCCATCGAACGTTTCTTGTGCTGCTCCACTGATCAGAGAAGAATCGATACCGCCGCTCAGAAAGGTACCCCAAGGAACGTCACTTTCGATTTGCCGTTGAACCGCATGCCTCAAGAGATCATCGGCTTTTTCAACTGCCTGAACTAAGGTCATGTGAGGATGTGGCTCGACGCTCCATCGATGATAGGGATGGATTTTCCACGTTAATGAAGAACCATTGAGGTTCACCTCTAGGAGTTCCCCTGGTTCCAACGCTCGAATTCCTTTATAAAATGTTTGAGGTGCGGGTATATATCGGAGGGCGGCGAGGTCATAGATAGCTTGTGGATCCGGTCGGTCATCGACGTTAGGTAATTCCAGTAGCGGTGAGATCTCGCTTGCGAATGCAAGATATTCAACGTGAGGAACGAAAAATATGGGTTTTATACCAAATCGATCTCGGGCGAGAACCAAACGCTTTTGGCGAGAATCATAAATAGCCAAGGCGAACATCCCACGTAACCTATTGACACAAGCTGGCCCCTTTTCTTCATACAAGTGGGGAATGACTTCTGTATCTGAACGACCTCGGAAGTTATGCATTTTCTTTTCAAGGTGATTCCGTAACTCATGGTGGTTATATATTTCGCCGTTAAAGGAAACCCAAATTGTTCCGTCTTCATTGCACATCGGTGAGCTCCGGTAGGCGAGAGGTCAAGGATACTGAGCCTTATATGAATAAGTGTGGCCTGTGACCAAGATCGGATACTCTGTCCATCTGGGCCACGGTGATCCAGCCGCTGCATCATACGGTGAGTGACAGCTTCGTTTTCTGACAAATTACCGAGCCAGCCAGCAATTCCACACATAAGCAATGGTACTTTCGACGAGGAGATTGGAGTGGATACGCCTACATAATGTTAGGTAGTAACTTCACCGCCACAAAGAGTTTTCGAGACTACACTACTTTCAGAGGGTCATTGATTAGGCTGTCATACAGCTCCATATGGATGGTAATGGCATGATCTTGCCCAAAATTTTGTCTGACGTATTCTCGGCCTTGGTTTCCTTGTCCTTCCCACTTTCGATTTTTGAACAGGTACCGCAGTCCCTCATCGAAACGATCATCTTTGACATGAAAACCGAATTCTGACGCAAAACCATCTGGATTGACGGCGCTAAGGATGGCACATCCATG
>JBFJON010000389.1:0-2832 GCA_041617575.1 Nitrospirales bacterium
GCAATTGCATATACATTAACAGACACCTTTTCCGATGACAAGATGAATAAGTGATCTTGCAGCACACACAGAAAGAACAGATGGATTCCCGCTAACCACCGGCGGGAATAACAGAATCTGCGGGGATGGCCCCGCATCCCCGCTTGCATCCCCGCAAGCCCCGCAAACCCGCACCCCTTCTTCCCGCTCCAACTCATTGTTTTTCTTCGTTTATTTCAATTTAAAAATTTGGCAGAACCTTTGCGATAGGCCTTGTTTCATTCACATACGCAAAAGGAAAGGAGGTGGGCATAATTCGAGCGAATGGTGAAACGCAGAAATGAAAAAGATAGCAGGAATCTTTCTTTCAATTATCAACTGACAATCTAACAAAGGAGACCGTCATGAGCAGCAAGACTTCTCATCCAACTTCACTGCAGGAAAAATCCCAGAATCCACCGGCTCTGTCCGACATTGGGCAATCAGACACCAAGGAAATCATCTTCTTAGCTTCAGGGCTCATCATCCTGACCATTGGTCTCGGGGGCCTCTTCATGTATTCCGTGGACGAGCCGTTACCCGTCACCGCTTCCCAGGAGTCAGAAGAGGTGGGTGCCTTCCAGATGGCCAAGGCCTTTGAGACGCCCACTCCTCCCTCTACCCCGCCAATTTCCAGTGAGTCCCGCTCTGATTCGGTTGCAGAGCCATCTCTTCACTTAATCACCAACTCTCCTGAAATCCAAGACGCCGAAGGCACGAATGTGTATTTTGAATTCAATCGTTGGGCACTTTCTGATGAAGCCAAAGAGCTGATCAAAACTCAAGTGGAAGAAAGGGCAGAAGGCTGGGCAGGAACACTTCACATTGACGGACATACCGACGCACAAGGGCCTGATGCCTACAATCGTGCCTTAGGGCTTAAGCGCGCAGAATCGGTGAAAACTTATCTGGTCTCTCTCGGCATTCCTGAAGATCGGATCCAGGTGCAGTCGTTCGGAAAAGACGGTGCGGTCTGTGAGGAACAAACGCCAGACTGTTTTGAGCACAACCGACGCGCACATGTCGCATTTCTTAGCCAGCCAACCGTTCAACAAGATGACACCCTCCTTTCCATGACGCCTGATGCTCTTGGGAATTCCACTCATGAAGAGTCGACGCCAATGATGGATTCTCAGTCCACCGAAGTATCCGAGGGTGAGATGCCCGTACAGGAAGAAATTCCAGGAGAACTCGTGGCGATTGATCCGTTGTCTTCCGCCGAGTCCCTTCCTTAAGTCCATTCCCAGGCTGATCCATCCTTCAAGGATCAGCCTGGGCCTTCCATAGCCGCAACCATTATATGACTGGTGAGAGATCACGACACACCCATGAAGGAGTTTCTATGTATCACAGGAATGCTCGATTTTTTCTTTTGATGTTCTGGCTGACTAACAGTTTGATCGGTGGTCTGACTTTTTCATCGGTTCTTGCACTTTCGACTCAGGATGACATTCAGGAATCTAGTATTCAAAAGCCTGAAATTGGGTTCCTGCTCAAACCCGCCTCAGGGAAAACGCAGTTAGCGGCACCCCTTGTGAACACGACCGTCACCATGACCATAAGCGGGCTCATCGCACGTACGACGGTCTCTCAACAATTTACCAATCCCAGTTCGGAATGGGCCGAAGGCATGTATGTCTTTCCCTTACCGGAACAGGCTGCCGTGGATCACCTGCTCATGAGGATCGGCGAACGAATCATCGAAGGACAAATCCGAGAACGCGCGGAAGCTAAAAAGACTTATGACAAAGCAAAAGCTAAAGGCCAACGCGCCAGTCTTCTGGAACAGGTACGCCCGAATATATTTACCGCCTCCGTCGCCAACATTGCTCCCAACGACCCCATCACCGTAGACATCGAGTACCAAGAAATGGTGAGCGATGACCAAGGGCGATTTATGCTCCGATTCCCCATGGTGGTCGGACCACGCTACATTCCCGGACATCCGATCGAAAGTAATGAGCACACTACATCTCAACCTGGTCTTGGTTGGGCATCGAATACCGATCAAGTACCGGATGCTTGTCGTATTACCCCGCCGGTTCAACATCCCAGGCATGGATTAATGAATCCGATGACTCTGCGCATCGACTTGGCTCCTGGCATGCTCCTTCAGGACATTGAATCTCCCACACATCCCATCACTGTCACGAAGCAAGAAGACAACACCTACCATATAACGGTTCAAGATTCGTTGACCTATGCAGATCGAGACTTCGAACTCATCTGGACTCCCCTTTCCCATGAAACTCCACAAGCCAGCGTGTTTGCCGAACAACACGATGGCAAGACCTATCTCTTCCTGCAACTCATGCCACCGATCACCTCCTCACAAACTCAGGAGTCCATTCCACGAGAAGTCGTCTTTGTGATTGATACGTCAGGTTCGATGGCAGGAAGTTCGCTCACACAAGCCAAGGCCGCACTCACACTGGCGCTTTCCCGGTTAACGCCAAAAGATTCATTCAATCTTATTCAATTTAATTCGATTACCCAGGCACTCTATTCCACGTCACAAATTGCATCTACGTCCAGAATTCAAGAGGCGCAGCGTTACGTCAATGGTCTTCAGGCCAATGGAGGAACGGAAATGCGTCCGGCACTCGGGCAAGCCCTTGCCCAGGCGCCCAATGAAGAAGAACGGAACAGCCTTCGTCAAATCATCTTTATCACCGATGGTCTCGTCGGCAATGAGGCCGCGCTCTTTGCCCTTCTTCAACGAGATATCGGACAGAATCGTTTTTTTACAGTAGGAATCGGCCCAGCCCCCAATGGTCACTTCATGCGCAAGGCTGCGCAATTTGGAAAAGGCAC
>JBFJON010000390.1:0-2829 GCA_041617575.1 Nitrospirales bacterium
AATTCAAAGACGGCTCGCATCAGCCAATATCCAGCAATTGGCATAGGCAATAAGGCACAGACCATCACCACCAAAAATACATAGCCTACCCAATCATAATATGCGCGGTCTTCGGCGGTCTTGGACTTAAAAAATCGATACACTGCATAGGCCACGACGACGGCTCCTCCCGACATGATATCCGCCAGAAATCGATGGGCATTGAGGGGGTTCCAGAGGGGCGAATGCAATAAATGCCACACGTTTCCTAAGAAATGCCCTTCCGCATCCACACCGGACGGGGCCATCATAAATGACGCCCACGCATTGGCCGACAATAACAGGATGACACCGGTCGCATTCACTAACAGGCCAATGGACATATGGACCCACTTCGCGGCCTGAGTCTTCAAGCGCTTCCAGGTGTAATAATACAGCGCAAGCAAGAAGGCTTCTGCAACAAATACTGCAGCATACATTGGCATCAGCGATTTAAATGTGGACCCCATATAATTCATGAAGCCGGGGTAAAGGGTCACAAATAAGCCAAGCATCACAGAACCCAGGACAGCCGTAATCGAAAGAGACAGCAATGCAACACGTACAATGTCCTGTGCTAACCCATCGAACTGTTGCCGGGAAATCTCCTGCTTCCGAGTAACCCCTAAAAACTCAAGGAGAAGGCTAAAAAACGGGAGGGCTAACACAAAACCCCCAAAGTATGTATGCTGTTGAGTGACAAACCAGACAATTAAACGATTGTTCACAAAAGGAATGCGGGAATAACTCCGGGAGCTTTCTGCAGCGGCAGGCCCCTCGATTGTCCCAGAGGTTTGGTAAAAGATATCTTGACCTTCTCCCACAAGAAGGCTCTGGTGACCAGATTCTGAAGCCCAAGATAGCCCAGCAGAAAAGATGAGTAGCACGAATAGAGAGATAAAGATCTGACGCATTAACGTAAAAAGCCTGTTGAATATTTCTTTCAAATGACCCATACATGCCCTAGACGAAATCGATTGCAACAGCGGGCGGGAATGATCAAAAAAGTTCGACCAGCCAGGCCGCAAATGGCTTATCAGGTCCTGAAAGGCCTCACTATTGTTGGACGCGCGGAGCGTACTCATAGTAAGTGAGCACGGCAAAATGGCGAGAACGCCGCTGGCGGATTTTTTCAACATTCCCATGAATTATTTCACCAAATCGCCATGTGGAAGCAAAGGAACCGATTCAGGTGCTTTTGATTGCTGGAGAATCCCCATCACAAACGGACATCGCTGAATATTTTCAGGAATCGTGACCAGCCGTTCTTCATAGGATTTCCGCCATCCTAGATATAGAGAATACAACGTCATCACCAACCCCGTGCTGGCAGCAATAGCCACAAATCCCAGCTGTGAGATCTGTTCAATTCGGAACACATAGGATGTCAGCCCGATCAAAACCAGAAAATAGGTAAGGGCAAACGTTAAACTTGGCCAAAGCCAAAACCACAGACAGGACAACCATGTATGAGGTTTCCACCGTCCCTCTCCCTGTTCAAATGAGGCCTCTCCCCCAAAAAACGCCAGCAAACTGATGGACGCCACAATCACAGGAACCAGTGCCGATTGGAGGATGGGCTGCCAAGGACCAGGAGCCAAATCAAAAAGGATGTAGGAACTGAGGATACCACTAAAAATCGCCAACCCTACCCATTTCATCACCATAGCTGGCTGTTGCGGAATCCATTCTCGCAACGCATCTCCGTTCGGAAAGGTTGGCACGACCGTTCCTTCGTGAGCCAATCGTTGCACCAACCCAATCTCAAACGCATCTCGAGTCACGGAAGTACAGGGTATGATCATCGCCATCATAGCCGGACCTTCAGGGTGAAGGAGAAAGTCATAGTCTATAAACACTTGCAGAATAGCTAAGACTAAGAGCGAGAGCTGAATGCCATACGCAATCCCTATCCATCCCACGATCCAGGCCCACTGCCTTAACCCATCTTGACGAAAAGACTCCTGAATAGAAAGCCCAC
This sequence comes from Nitrospirales bacterium, assembly GCA_041617575.1. Classification (GTDB taxonomy): domain Bacteria; phylum Nitrospirota; class Nitrospiria; order Nitrospirales; family UBA8639; genus Nitrospira_E. The sequence goes on from JBFJON010000390.1 coordinate 2,000, forward strand.
GCCCTTGTCGGTACGCCCAGATCGCAGCAAGTCCTGACACACATCCACTCAACCCTAACAGCACCAACGGTTCAGATAACGGCAAAACATCCTTGAGCAGACGATAAATCACAAAAGCCACAAGCCCAGGAGCCAACATCACCAGCCGTTTGCGTTTTCGCACGGGTTGGTCCGTCACAAGGAGGTGTAATTGCGGAAGAACACGTAATGATAGTCGATGTAACATTGCTCTAAATGTTGGGTAAAGTCTTTCAGTCGAACGTAAAACGGGAGCCAGGAACGTACAGCACCACTTATGACCTCCCGGTCGCCATACCGAAATACCGAGTTTTGACTTCTTCCATCAGGGCGACCGTCACTTCAGGCATGCCACGATCGAGCGCTGTACGTTCTAATTCGATTTTGGCCATAGTGCGGATACCAGAAGGGACATTAGCCAATCGACGCTCAGCATCAGGACTCCATTCCACCATTCCCTTGTTTCGTGCTGCGACCAGACGAGAATAGGTCATAATCTGATAGTGCTGATCGCGGGCAAAGGCCTCGGCTTCATCACGAACCAAAGGGGCCAAATATGGTGGCAATCGGGAAAGATGATACTGTGCCTCATTGCTCCATGTGTTTGGTGGAATAAGAGGATCTATTTCTTTAAGCGGCCCTTCAGCGCCTACGGCCCATCCACAGGCATCACAATGAAATCGTGCAAACACCTCATCAGATACTAACTCTTCAATTTCCTCCACACGAAAAGGCTGTTGGCATGCACACTGCACAACCAGCTCACCCAATTTTCCCAGGATAGAGGATGTACAGCATCGCGTAGGTCACAG
>JBFJON010000391.1:0-2823 GCA_041617575.1 Nitrospirales bacterium
AGTTTTACTCTTGGATATGCCCATCCCGTTTCCCTAAAATTGCCTCAAGGGGTAAAGGCTTCAGTCGACAATCAGACCTTGATTTCGCTTAAGGGTATTGATAAGCGTGCGGTTTCACAGGTTGCTGCAAAAATTAGAGAGATGAAAATTCCTGATGTTTATAAACATAAGGGGATTAAGTATGCTGGTGAAGTACTTCAGAAAAAAGCCGGGAAGGCTGGGAAAAAATAAGGCACTCTCGTGAATATTTTGGAGAAACGCAAAAGGCTTGGTAAGCGAAGCCGAAGAGTTCGTCTTCGTATTGTCGGGTTGTCTACCCGCCCACGGTTAAGTGTGTTTCGAAGTAATGCTCATATATATGCTCAAATCATTGATGATGTCGCTGGTCGAACGCTTGTCTCGGCTTCAACCTGTGATCCTGGATTAAAAGATCGTATTAAGTCTGGTGGGAGTATAGAAGCAGCAAGGCTAGTTGGAGAAACCATTGCCGAACGGGCAAAGGCGATTCCTGTTGAGTCGGTAGTATTTGATCGTGGGGGAAGATTGTATCACGGTCGAGTTAAGGCCTTAGCTGACGCAGCACGTTCTGCCGGACTAAAATTCTAATGTTGCCTATTCCCAAATTTTGAGGAAGGGAAGGATTCACGCCTGTGAGGGTCAATGTTGAAGAGCTTAATTTAAAAGACAAGCCAGTGGTGATTAACCGGGTGGCCAAGGTAGTGAAGGGTGGGAAGCGGTTTTCTTTCTCAGCCCTTGTCGTAGTTGGTGATGGGGACGGTTGGGTTGGTGTCGGAAAAGGCAAAGCGGCAGAAGTTCCATCTGCCATTGCCAAAGCCGTTGAGCATGCGAAAAAAAATCTCATTCGAATCCCATTGAAATCAAATTCGATTCCTCATGAGGTTCATGGGCGTTTTGGGGGAGAGCATATTTTGTTGAAGCCTGCCAAACAGGGGACAGGGATTATTGCTGGTGGTGCGGTTCGATCGTTGTTAGAAGTTGCAGGTGCCAAAAATGTTGTGGCAAAAACCTTGGGTCGAGGGAACCCGTTTAATGCGGTACGGGCGACAATTCAGGGTTTACGACAGCTACGAGATCCTCAAGAAGTAAGAGCCATGAGGCAGGCCCCCATCGATATTGATGAGTAAACCATCGTTGAAGAAGATGTGAGGTAAGTAAGATATATGTCCACGCCATCCCAGTTGTCGATCACGTTAAAGCGGAGCCAGATCGGGCATCCGAGCAAAATGCGCCTTGTCCTCAGAGGGTTGGGGTTGCGAAAAATTGGCCAAACCGTCTCACGACCAGACACAGCGCAAGTGAGAGGATTGGTTAATAAAGTTCGACATCTTATTGAGGTTTCCGGCGCATGAAACTCCATGATTTACATCCGTCTCCTGGTTCCAAAAAGAAAAAGAAACGCCTCGGTCGTGGGCCGGGGTCGGGGTTTGGCAAGACTGCCGGAAAAGGGCATAAAGGTCTGCTGGCTCGTGCCGGTCTGGCTAATATGGCTGGTTTTGAAGGCGGCCAAATGCCTCTGGCCCGTCGATTGCCAAAACGGGGATTTACAAATGTGTTTCGAATTGAATATACCGTCGTCAATATTCAAACTTTAGCTGCTCAAGAAAATACCACAGAATTCAGTCCTGCCGTTTTTAGGGAATTAGGGCTTCTTAAGGGCCGGAATTCTCGTGTCAAAATTCTTGGTGAGGGTGACATTAGTCGTCCACTTGTGATTGAAGCTCATAAATTTAGTGTTTCCGCTAAACAGAAAATTGAGAATGCAGGTGGGCAAGCCAAGGTGATCGGCCGTGCTTGAACGGCTTGTTACGAGCCTTCAAAATATTTTCAAAATCCCAGAGTTGCGTAGCCGGGTTCTTTTTACCTTGGCTATGCTGGCGGTTTATCGGATTGGGGCGCATGTTCCAACTCCGGGAATTAACAATGAGGAACTATTTAAATTTCTTACGGAGCGAGGTGGAGCCCTTATGGGCTTCCTGGATATTTTTTCAGGAGGGGCTTTATCGCGGCTAACAATTTTTGCATTGGGCATCATGCCCTATATCAGTGCATCAATTATCCTACAGCTTCTTACAGTTGTTGTTCCGCATCTGTCAAAATTAGCAAAGGAGGGTGAACGAGGCAGAAAAACGATTATTCAATATACTCGTTATGGAACAATCGTGATTGCCTTTATTCAGGGTTTTGGTATTGCCCTGGGCCTTGAAGGAATGAATGAAGGGGCTTTTGTGCTCGATCCTGGCTGGGCTTTTCGCTTTATGACGGTGATTACCTTGGTTGCAGGGACAGCGTTCCTCATGTGGCTGGGTGAACAAATCACGGAACGGGGTGTTGGAAATGGAATTTCGCTCATTATTTTTTCTGGAATTGTCGCCAGCCTACCAGGTGCAATTGTCCAAACCTTTGAATTGTATAAAATTGGACAGATCAGTCTGGTGCTGTTGATACTCCTTGGTGTGGTCATGCTGGCCGTCATGACAGCTATTGTTTTTTTAGAAAGTGGGCGACGGAAAATCGCGGTGCAATATGCCAAGCGTGTCGTAGGTCGTCGCGTCTATGGAGGACAAAATACTCATATTCCTTTAAAAATTAATACGGCTGGTGTGATTCCCCCCATTTTTGCCTCCTCCATAATTGCGTTTCCGGCAACAATTACGAGTTTCATCCAAGAGCCGTGGGTTCAATCCATTGGGGCACAATTGGCTCCGGGTTCGTTATTATATACGATGATATATGTGGGACTTATTATTTTCTTTTGCTTTTTTTACACGGCAGTGGTGTTGAACCCCGTGGATATGGCTGACA
>JBFJON010000392.1:0-2816 GCA_041617575.1 Nitrospirales bacterium
CCCGCTCTTTCTGGAATTTCTCATGGGAAAGCGGAATTACGAATGCACACCCTGGGGAAATCCGACGTACAACATCTTCGGTTGGCAACGCCCATGCTACCTGCTGCAGGAAGGGTATGCCTCGACGTTCCGTGAATTAATCGAGGAAACCGATTGGTCAAAATACGGCACCGGACGACATGACCATTGTCGTGATTGTATGGTGCATTGTGGGTATGAGGCCTCCGCCGTGAAAGATACCTTTGGGTCTTGGGGGGGATTCATGGGTACGGTCCGCGCAACCCTTTTCCCGATTGCCGTCTGTGTGTGTTGTCCTGTCTTGTCTTTTCCTCTCAATTCACTTTATCCGTATCGCTTGTCCAGATAAATCCTTATGACTGCTGAAAACCCTATTAAACGGCCAGGCCAATCGCTTGAGGGCATGGTCTTTCATCCCGCGGACAAGCAGGAACTGTTCCATGTCATGAGGATGGCTTTTGATTATCGAGGTGATGTCACCATTAGGCTTCAATCGGGAGAGCAGGTGACGGGGTACGTGTTTGACTGTCAGGAACGGACCGACAACTCCTATCTTCGGTTATATGTCGAAAACTGCCCGGATCCGCAAAGGGTGTCTTCCAAGGAAATTCATGAGATAGCCTTTTCTGGCGAGGACACGGCTTTTGGCCGATCATGGGAGGACTGGGCCAAAAAGTGGAGTAAAGACTCATCCAGAACCTAATCCCGCATCGCGTTGTTTCTTCCTTCTCCGCATCAATTGTTCTAATGAGATTGTTCCCTTCCCGTGCCATTCAGCCCAATAATGTGTTTGACATCAAGCCTGAATGGAATCATCTCTGGGTATTATTTTTTCAAATAATTTACCTGAGAAAATTGTCAATCTGGCTTAATGAGAAAATGAGCTGAACGCTTTGAATAAAGGCAAGGATAATGCGGTGATTGGGCTCTAGGGAATAGGAACATTTTATTGACGCTAAGCGCCGGACTGTGCTAGAAATCACGATCTTTTTAGGCCAAGAGGCCCATGTCTGGCCAAAGATGGTGCTGTTTGGGGGATGAAAGCAAGAGGAAGAATTACCCCCATGAAATCAGTTGAATGAATGGCGATACGTGGAGAGTGTTCGGCTCCCGGTTTTTTTCACGAACCCGTCATCGCACTTTAGTAGTTGTCTCTGCTCTCCTTTGTTTTTGTATTCGCGGGTTCGGCCGTGGCGCTCCATGAAGTCGATCACCGGTTTCCAGTTCAAGGTCGAGTGTGCGGGAGTGACGGGCGGGGAATAGCAGGGGCTGGTGTTTCCGTCAAAAAGGCCCTGGCGGATATCACGGGAACAGGAAAGTCTGTTGGAGATGGTTGCTGCAAGGTTGGGTGACATCTTCATAATGATAATCAAGGTGCCCATACTTAATTAGAGCCGGAATCTATGAGAAAGGAATGGCCTGGTGAAGTTGGACCCTTGGGATCAAAAAACTGAGCGAATGAGGTCCATATTTTGTCCATAGATTTGAGAGGGTCGTGTCGGCCGATACCCATGCGGCTGCAACCTTTGGGTTTAGCAGAAACGTAGCAATAGTAGTAAATAGTGTAGTAATGAAGGCTCCACTGGTTAAGTCGGGCCTGGACTTTGGTTATTAGGAATCATATAAGCGAGGGGGGACAATGAAGGCTTATCAAGATGGAAAGATTTATTGTGTAATCGGTTTGGCGGTCCTTGGGCTTTCGATATCGGCGTGTGGTGGCGAAAGTGGCCCGCCGCAGCCACCTCCTCCTGCGCCACCGGAATATGCTGACAAGCACATGCCGCCGGATTATTGGAATAACCCCGAAATTATTGAAGAGGGCAAGGCAATCTTTACCGGTGTGCAGAATATCGATGTGAATTGTGCGAGCTGCCATGGAAAGGATGGGAAGCCGGTTAAGGCCGGTGCCAGGGACTTCCGTAATACTGAACATATGAAGTTGTACTCGGACTCGCAATGGTTCTGGCGGGTTAATGAAGGTGTGACCGGGACGAAAATGAAGGCATGGAAAAGCAAGTTGTCCGAAGATGCGATCTGGAAGGTGATAGCCTTTGAGTCGACCTTTGGATTGGATGGGCAAAAGTACGATCCAGTGAAAAAAGCCTGGGTGCCTGCCGATGCGCCTATGACGCCGGCTGGAGGCGCAGCCGAACCGGCTGAGGCCCCTGCGGAGGAACCATCGGAGCCCGAGGCCGAACCAAAAGCTGAATAAACTATCAATCAAAATGATCACGAAGGGTGAAATAGGTAAACCCTTCGTGATTATGATTGTCATGTCCTTTGGAAATCTCAAAAGAAAGAAGGAGGGCTGAGTCCCTTGAGAACCTTCAATCGTAGTCTGTGGTTTCTGTTAGCTTTGGTGCTTGGTGGGGCCGCCTATGCCTTTGGTCAGGAGCCGCCGCCGCCAGCGGTTGAGTTTCCATACACGGGTAATCGAACCGGCGTATGGATTGTCGCTCAACTCCATATTCTGTTTGCTGCATTTATTCTTGGGGCCCCCATCTTTGTGGTGGTGTCTGAGTGGCTGGGTTACAAAAACAATGACCCCAAGTATGACCGGCTGGCAAAGGAGGTCATTAAGGTCACCGTTATCCTCTATAGCATGACGGCTTTGACGGGGGGGCTGTTCATATTTGTCCTGTTGGCCACGTATCCTGATTTTTCTACCTGGCTGATCAAGCATTTCTTCCTAATCTTCGCCGTCATCTATCCACTTTTATTTATCCTGGAAACCATCGTCCTTTATACCTATTTTTACACCTGGGATACGATGAAAGGGAGTAAAAAGAAACGGCACA
>JBFJON010000393.1:0-2803 GCA_041617575.1 Nitrospirales bacterium
GGCTCAGGCGAAGGTCGCGCCGGGCATAGTGCGCAGGCCCCACATCTTTCAAGAGATCCTGGACCAGTTCGTGGAGCGACCCGCCGGAAACGGCCACGATTTCCAGGAAGATGGCGAGTTTGTTGGTCTGAAGTAGTTCACCTATTTTTTCTTGGGATGATTTTATGTCGTTCATTGATTTTCTCCTTGACCAAAAACTTTATGACGATCTCGTTCGGACATATTGGTCAAGTGTTGGAAACTTCGTTCTGTCTAACTCCGCTTGTGGTCCAGCCAGAAAGCGATCCCGATAGATAGAAGATAAGTTGTCAGCGAAAAAGTCGCCAGCGTTTGCGAGTTTGGCGGTGGCGTGCCGAACAGGTTGATCAAGTTGGTGATGAACAAAAAAGCTGCAAATAACAGCATGCCATATTTACCTGCAAACGTTTTTCCAGTGGTAGCTCGCATATAGAGCCATAGCCCAAAGAAAAAGATTAATCCTTCGACGACGTAGGATGCGAGAATATAATTCCACAACCCCAGGCCGAGCGTGGGCGAATTGCCAAAAGATAGCGGGAGGTCCGGCCTGTGAATGAGTAAGTCCAGAAAGAAGTGAGAAAGCACAGCTGCTGCCATCACGAGAGCGATCTTATTTTTTTGTGAGCCCGACTTTGCGGGGAGTATCCTGAATAAGATATACACGACTCCGGCCCATATCAGGGATGCGACCAGACTATGACTGAAGGGGTAGTAAACGTAACCAATCGGGTTGGCAGCCGTGATGCCGGGAACAATCTCGGCACGTTCTATTCCTAAAAGGACGAGAACAGCCCACAGGATGTCAACGAATTGGGCGGCAAAAAAATAAGAGTCCCAGTGATATTTTTGTGTCAGCTTTCTTGAGTGCGAGACTTACACCATAATGTCCAATGTTCATAATTATCTCCTTTTGGGTTTCACACAAATAATTGACTACAACTTTCCCTTGACACCTTTTGTAAAAAACCAAAAGCAAAAGGCGATGTCCACAATGATAGATACCAAGCTTTCTCCTGATAGGCAAAGCTTGCGCAATTTGCATCGAATGCAGTGCGATGCAACACCGATGAGCATCTCGCCAAGTTTCTCGAGGGGGGAAGCTTCCCCAATTGCTATCAACCGTAGTGAATTAGCGGTTGGGGATTTCCATTTCTTTTCGCATGAACTCTATTTAAGCAGAATCAAGCGCACGTTTTTCCCAACTTTCAACGTTGACACCCTTAATCAAAAGCCATAGGCACACCAACAATTCCGCCCAGCCGGTAAATAAGTTTATTGAGATACCGAAGTAGGGTAAAAAGAAGAATGTTGCGAAATCGATCAAATAACCAAAACAGGAAATCATCAAATAAAGGCCCAGAATCTTTGGCAGGAAACCTGATTTGTAGACTAAATAACCAAACGGAAATAACCACAGGCCCCAAAATATATAGGCGATCCTGATGCCAACGCCATGCAGCTCAAGAAATTGAAGTGCCAAAACATGTACCTGATCTGTGGAGAATGCTGTCAAGATTTCAGCATTGTTTAATAAGACCGTAGCAGCAAATTGGTTCAGTGTATTGAGCATCGCGATCGGGACACTGACCAGGAAGAGAATACTCATCAGTACAGCCTGGTTTTTGTTGACGGGTTTGAGCAACTTGTACAAAACCAAAACCAGCCATACAAAGACAACCTGGACGATTAAATCCATCACAATGCTGAGATGGAACATCAATTCTGATGCCAAAATATTATTGGCCGTGGTAGCGGCGTCTCCGGGCACAATTAGACTCTGACGAAGGACCACAGCGACGAGAGACAGGATCCAAGGAGGAATGTACAAGAGGCCTGCAATTCTTGCGGTCTTATTCGGATTCATATTTTCTTTGGTATTCATCTTTCGCCTCCTTTTTTATGTACTTTGATAATTAGAAATCATTGTTTTCCACAATAAGAGAAGTGGTTCATGCATCAACCTGGGGGATGTCTGCGTTTGCTATCTTCATTCACATCTTGATGACTACTTTCCCTCGGGCGTGCCCTTTCTCTAAATAGCGAATCGCTTCAGGAACCTCGCTGAATGCGTACTGCTGATCAATAACGGGTACGACTTTGCCGGTCTCAAGAAATTCTTTCATAACCTCAAGATCACTACTGTCCTCTTCTGGCATCAGCATGCCGAATTTCTGAGCGCCTATCTTAGAAATCCACGGGCCCAGAAGATTGACTTTTAGCATGTGCCCAATTGTTGAAAAACCAATAATGACACAAATCCCATTCGGGGTAAGAACACGTCTTAAATCCGAAAGGGATTGATTTGCCACAATGTCAATGATCAGGTCATACTGCTGATCATTGCGGGTGAAATCTTCCTGGGTGTAGTCAATCACGCGGTCAGCACCAATCGAGAGAACCAGGTCCAGATTATGTGTGCTGCAAACGCCGGTCACTTCAGCGCCGAAGGCTTTGGCGATCTGCACCGCGAATGTACCCACACCGCCAGAGGCTCCATTGATCAAAACCTTTTGCCCAGGCTGAACCTTTCCCTGGTCACGGAGTGCGTGCAGAGCGGTGAAGGCTGCCTGGGGTATGCAGGCAACTTCTTCAAATGTCAGATTCGATGGTTTCAATGCGACTGATTTTTCGGGAATAGTGACATATTCAGCAAAAGTACCTAATCCATTCCAGTACAGGTCCCCATAGACCTCATCGCCAGGCTGGAAACCCTTTACATTTTTTCCAATCGCTTCGACCTCCCCAGCGACGTCTGCTCCCAGTATTTTATTTTTAGGGTACAGAA
>JBFJON010000394.1:0-2798 GCA_041617575.1 Nitrospirales bacterium
GAAGGGCCATGGCATGAGGATTATAATTTCCAGCATTCTAAAAGGAGTTGGCATTGCCTTGGGAGTAATCCTGCTCGCTCTTGGTGGGTTTATGGCGATAGAAAATGTGCAATCGCCAGGAACTATCAATATCCCCATTTTCATCTTTTCGGTGGCTGCCATCCTCGTGGGGTCGTTCATGCTGTGGCTCGTGTTTAAGAAAAAGGAGAACATGTAATTTGGCCATTCATCACGCTGTAGGTTTCTCCCCATCATGATCATCAAGATTATCTCCGGTGGCCAAACCGGAGCCGACCGAGGCGGTCTGGACGCGGCGATACATTGTAAAATGCCCCATGGCGGCTGGTGTCCGAGGGGACGCAAAACCGAGGACGGCGTCATTCCTGTTGAGTATCACTTACGTGAGATGGCCTCCCCAAACTACTTGCCTCGGACAAAAGCCAATGTCTTTGACTCCGATGCCACGGTCATTTTTACAAATGGACCGTTGACGGGCGGCTCATTGAAGACGATGAGCTATGTCCACCACCTGAAGAAGCCGTACCATGAAGTGGATCTGTTACGTACCACGCATAGACGAGCGTTCGAGGAAATTGTGCGGTGGCTGGCTGGGGAAGCGAAATTGAACGACGATGATGAGTACCTGGCTAAGCCATCTGAGAACTGTATTATCAATATCGCGGGGTCACGAGAAAGCCATGCCCCAGGCATCCAGGATGCTGTGTTTCGACTGATGGTGGATGTGTTGGGTAAAGTGAACCTCACCTCCAAGCATTTCCATCGACTGAGGAAAGACCGGAGAGTCAAATGTTAATTGAAGATATGAACCGTGTACTATCACAGTTGTTGGGGAGTCTGTTTCTGGTTGGATGCCGATTTAACAGGGCTAAAATCTTCCCTGCAAATAGATTTCATGACTCTACCAAACAATTCGGCGGCGAGTTGAGGGATGGGCGAATCTATCAACTTTTTACCTTTCGCGATTGATGGGTAAAAAGGATCTATGCTAGCGTAGCCCTCTAAGTTTGGTGTATTAAAAGAAACTTTCAAGCATCTAGTAAAGTCATCGGCAATGTTCCCTCTTCTGAGGCATTCCCTTACGCCTCCCTCAAATGCCATACCAGACCCCACAATGTATTCGCTACAAATAGAAACCAGAATGAGGGTGCGTGATCTGGTATTGGCTATCGGTCTAGTGTTGCTTTGGGCTTTGTCATTGAAGGCCGAGCCCTATTCCCCCTCCTGTGAAACGGCGTTGGAAAAACTCCATAAAGCGCGGGAGGCCCTGGTCCCGTATCGTCGCACCATGGAATTGGCTAGAGCCCGTGAACGCGGGGCCTATGGAGAAATTTCGATCTGTGCGGGTGGAGGTACATTTAGTGCACAAAAAGCCTTACGCTGTGAGATGGCTATCTGGCAGGCTCCAGACCGAACCAACAAGGTTATTGCTGCCGAAGATCAATACTTGCAGAGCAGACACGCATTCGAGGAACTATTTGAACGAGCCAAGCAGACCTGTCTCCTTGAGCCATAGTCCTTCACGGCTGCTCTTTGCTTTTGTTCTCTTGATAGTCCTCGCTTCGCCCTTTATGGCAATTGCACCTAACCTCACGCCGCCGCAAATGGTCATCCAATGGCTCCATTGGTATCCTCAAGACCTACCGAAGATTGTGACGTTGACCACAACCAAAAGGCGAAGCGAATTATCTACCAGGGATTGGGTGATTGGGGAGTCGATCTGGATACCCAAACGACCAACACAATCCTTCCGAGTCGGGGGCATTCTTTGGGACATGTGGTAAACGGGATTACAGACGTAGCGGGTCCAGGGTGATGCAGGGAGACATGTATCGTGTTCGTTCAGGCCCATCTTTTTGAAAGAGATTGATATTTAAAAGCATCGGAGTACAATACTGGTTGTCAATTAGATTTGGCGAGCAGGAGCTTCCCACCAACTTCTTATTGGTAAGAGGAGATGAATCCATGGAAAGGCCACCTAAAAGCCTAAAAAAAACACCAGCTAAAAAGCCTAAAAAGACAGTCGATGCTGCGAAAAAGGCCCCAAAGTCCAAAGCACCTCCTCGTCGAAAGGATTCTTCGGGAAAAACCATCAAGCCAGAAAAAGATCGTGTTATCGCACAAACCGAAGCGGAATCTCAACACAGGTATTTTGAAGATCTTGGTTCCCGTCTTGCCAAGAAAGCGTATGAACTCTATGTACAACGAGGCCAAGTAGACGGGCACGATATAGAAGATTGGCTGGAAGCTGAACGGCAGATCCTACCAAAGGAAATATCTGAAAGGGCATAAGGTGGGCTGCTGACCTCCTGCATGGGAGGAATAGCAAAGAAGGAGGGTTTAATTATGTCTATATTACCTTGGTTCTTCCCAACCCGCCCCAGTTTCCTTATCAGAGCTCTAGCCTTGATGGTGTGTCTAGGCGTCACGATGTTACTCGCTGAAAGTTGCGTGAAACGCCCCAACTGGGAACCCACTCCAGGTGTCTCCCCCAAGGGGATTGAGTTCGGAAACATCCCCAATTAAATAGATACTAAACATTCATAAGGGATTAGCAGGCCAATGCTCTCTCTAACTGAGCTACGGGACCATCAAAGTTGTAGGGAAGATGTGATTAGTCAAAGGAAAGAAGCCTTGGGAAAAACTGATAGGAGAACACCCACCACCTCTCACTCATCTAGGAAATTGGTCGGGGCGAAAGGATTTGAACCTCCGACATACTACTCCCAAGTGTGATTGTATGATGCAACGCTGGTCAAAACGATGCTAGGCCGTATCAA
>JBFJON010000395.1:0-2794 GCA_041617575.1 Nitrospirales bacterium
GCTGTTGCTGTTGGGTATTTGATTATGGGCAAAAGGTGTTTATTACACTTGTCGCGATAGTTTTATAACCATTTCAACCACCGAAAGATGCCTACCAGTAACACGCCTGCAGAGGTTAAGGTCAAACAGACGGTGGTGAACGCCCAAGGATCTTCAGATCCGGGAATGCCCCCGACATTGATTCCTAGCAAGCCGGTCACAAACGTGATCGGAAGAAAAATGCCAGCCAATACGGTGAGAATATACATCGTCTTGTTCATTTGCTCAGATAACTTATTAGTTAATTCTTCTTGCATGACTCCCATGCGATCACGGGCGGCATCAAGGTCTTCGACATAGCGAACTGTATGATCCGCTACTTCCCTAATTCTTGCGCGTTGTGTTGGGGAGAGCCAGGTGAGTTGTGCGAGATGCAGATGAGCAATTACTTCTCGCTGAGGTGAAATATACCGGCGAAATGAAATGACTTGGCGCCGAAGGATTCCGAGTTGACTGCGAAGTTGATAGGTGGCCTGCCCAATGATTTGTTCTTCCACATCATCAATTTCTTCGTCTAATTGACGCACAACCGGAGCCATACGTTCCATGAGTTGATCAACCAACACGGTCAAAAATTCTCCCGGGTTTTGAGGACCATTGTTGGCAGCAAGGCTTGACCGAATATCTTGGATGGTTTTCAGGAGACGATGCCGCACGGTGATCACGCGGTTTGCTTCAATATAGAGACGAATCGAGATCATATCATCAGGCTCTGCCCCGGGATTAAGGTTTACCCCTCGAAGTGTGAGAAATAGACTGTCATCAAGAACCATGATTCGGGGTCGTGTCTCTTCTTCGAGAAGCGCTTCGGCGACGATAGGGTTGAGGCCGCTTTTCTCCTGAAGCCAATGTTGACTGTCGGTACCCGTCCGATCAAGATGAACCCACAATGGACCTTGCTGAGAGGACCACATGTTGATCTCATCCCAAGTGAGAGATGGAGAATCGCCGTTTCCGTTTAAAATACAAGCAAAAACAAGCCCTTTTTCCATTTTTATTCTGGCCCTTTCCTGGTTGAAAATGTCTGACCAACTCGAATGGATTGTACAGCCTTAATATTCTTCTATGGCCTAATTTGTTCTACCTGCATTCAATCGTGGGAGGTTACGAGACTCGCGAATTTCTGCCGTTCGGTTCTGAAACGATTCCGTAAACTAATTTTACAGCCATTTTCTTCTTCGAAAGAACAACACCATCCCGCCCGCGCAAATGCCCATGATGGCTAAGACGAGAGGATATCCCCATGTCCATTCCAGTTCGGGCATGTTCTTGAAGTTCATGCCATAAATACCGGCTATGAGTGTCAGGGGAATAAAGAGGGTCGCGATCATGGCCATGACCTTCATGATCTCATTCAGTTTATTGCTGAGACTGGTGAAATAAATTTCTAAGATACCGGTGAGCATCTCGCGGTAGGTTTCAATCGTTTCAATTACCTGAACCGTGTGATCATGCACATCTCGAAGATAGACCTGAGTGGTCTGGTGCACAAAGGAAGACTCTCCTCGGCTCAACCGCCCTACGACTTCGCGGAGCGGCCACACCGACTTCCGCAACAAAATCATTTCTCGTTTCAATTCATGGAGGTATTGAAGAGACTCCTGCCCGGTTTGGTTCATCACCTGTTCTTCAAGGTCCTCAATTTCTTCTCCCAAGGCTTCGAGGACAAAAAAGTAATTGTCCACGACGGCATCAAGCAACGCATAGAAAAGATAATCACTCCCATGGGTCCGTAACGGACCCTTGCTGTTTTGTAGGCGAACCTGAACAGGATGGAAGACGTTATGATTCCCCTCTTGAAAAGACAAGACAAAATTGTTACCTAGAATAATGCTGATTTGCTCAGTATGTATGGTGCGTGTCTTTTCGTGCCAGGTGATATTCTTGAGGACAAGAAAGACGTACTGCTCGTAGTCTTCAACCTTGGGGCGTTGTTCCGTATTCACCAGATCTTCGAGGACCAATGGATGGAGGTGAAAGCCTGCGGCGATTTGCTTGAGCGGTTCGATGTCGTGAACCCCATTGATGCTCATCCATGTCAGTGTGTATTCTGAAGGCGAAAAAAAGAATTCTTTTGTGTGTGTGAGGTCTTTTTCTTGAACTTCCGCTTCGTTATACGTGACCGAGTGAATGTTGACCGTGTCGGTACGGTGTTCGCCGATGTGAATCGGTGTCCCGGGCGGAAGACCGGATTTATTTGACCGTTTCTTTCTATGACTTTTCATTGCGTACATGAGATACGGTTGATTTGATGATCGGTTAATATTGAAAATTCTACATTTAAGGGAAAAACTGTTGAATCCTAAGCCATCAATAAAAGAAAGGCCAGACCCAGGGGTCACCTTTGGGGATGCCATCTTTTGAGATACATCCAGATGCCGATTCCTGCAATGGTCAGCATTGCCGTCAGGACAAGCCATTGATGAATGGTATCTGAAAGTGTATGCCACTCTTCCTCTAGTTCATAGCCGAGGCCGATAAACGTCAAGGTCCACACGAACCCTCCTGAATACGCAAACAGACCAAACGTCGACAAGGGCAGTCTGGCCGATCCTGCCAGTAAGGCCGTGAGATGGCGGACACCAAGAATATAATACCCAAAGAAGAGGGCATATTTCCCCTTCCTTTGGTACCAGATCTTTGCACGGTCAAGCGCGCCTGGGTGGAGATGAAAAATTCTTTCACATTTTTTGACGAACGGAGGACCAATCCACCTTCCAAGTAGGTAACTGAGACTAATGCCACAAACACTCCC
>JBFJON010000396.1:0-2772 GCA_041617575.1 Nitrospirales bacterium
AATGTGAAAATTTTCAACGGACTGGAGCCTTTAAATTTCGAGGCGCATACCATGCGCTTGTTCGCAAAGAAACCACAGCACCGTTTCATCAGGTGGTCACGGTGTCTTCCGGTAATCATGCCCAGGGCCTCGCACTTGCCAGCCAGCTTCTCGGCTATTCCGTGCATATCGTCATGCCCGAACCGGTCAATGTGTTTAAACGAACACGCATAGAAGAATTGGGTGCGACCGTCACAGTGCGGCCCACACGTCAGGATGCGCAGGAATTTGCCCAAGAGCTGGTGTGGCGGCAGCGTGGCCTATTCATTCATCTCTATAACGATGCAGATGTGATTGCCGGGCAAGGCACCGCAACATGGGAATTGTTGCAAACCGAACCGTCACTCGATGTGATATTGGCTCCGTTAGGCGGGGGTGGATTGCTTTCGGGGACTTGTCTGGCGGCCCACGGCGTGAATTCCACGATCAAGGTCTATGGATGCGAACCGGCCAGAGCACTGGACGCGGGCATATCACTGCAGCAAGAGTTTATTGCCAAGCCCGATCCGGCTGACACCGTCGCCGAAGGCTTACGCACCAGCTTAGGAGAATTAACCTTTGGTGTGTTGCGAGATCATGTGGAAGAGATCTTTGTGGTTGAGGAAGAGGAAATTCTTGCGGCCATGAAATTGGCCTTTGAGCGACTTCATCTTGTTCTGGAGCCCTCCAGCGCGGTGGCCTTAGCGCCTGTTATTCGTGGGGAATCGGTCTTGGTGAACAAGCGAGTTGGGGTCATCCTCTCAGGCGGGAATATCAGCCTGTCCGACTTCTTCTCGCTTACAGTCAAAACCTTCTGATTCACGTACTACTCCCAATGCACGAGTCTTTATGGGGAATCGCCTCCTGATTCACAGGAAGCGATCCGCTGTTCTGGTAATTAGTTGCTCCCTTCGGTGGTTACCGAAATGGCCACTGGAACGGGATTGGATATGATGTCGAACACGGGTGAGTATTTCGTTAACTCCTTCAGTCGCTCTGCTGGCGCGTCACTTTTCACGGTAAAATTCACCCGGAGATTATGGTAGCCGGGCCGTATGTCTTTAGATAAACCCAGAAACCCCTGAAGATCCAAGTCCCCTTCCAAATGCGATTCTATTGCGTCAATTTTGATGCCTTGTGCTGCCGCATGATAGACCATCGAGGTGGTCAGGCAGGCCGCCAAGGCATGCAGGACAAACTCCACGGGGTTGGCTCCCTGATCCTCTCCTAACAAGACCGGCGGTTCATCGGCATCCAGCACAAATGGCTCGGTGCGGGTCGTATCTTCTTTTCCAACCCCATAAAACTCCTTGATCGTTGTGCGATTGTGACCGCCATTGATCCAGGTGTTGGTGGCGCGGAATTGAAATTTTGCCAACCCCGGTTCGCCTTGAATGGCGTTGACCTTGGCTCCCAATTGTTCGACGTTGACCCCGTTGAGGTTGGTCGGTGTGGTAACTGACGACATGGCACATCCTCCTTGTTGACTGTGAAATAACATGTGAAAAAATAGTTGATCCGCTTGACGACACATATCTCCAAGATTCTGTTTTTCAGCCTGTATTTGAGGCGTTGAACCTTGATTAATCTGAAACTTCAATTCATTCATGTTTTTTGCTTCAGAACTCGTTTGATGTGTGCTGTCTTCCATGCCAAAACTATTTTGCAGGGGATGTGCCAAGTCTGAAATTTTAAAAATATGCTTAAAAACAATTTGTTATGAAATCTGTTGAAGCAGAACGGGCTTATGAGATTTAAGGAATTACGAAATTTCGCAAATAAAATTTACGAGATTTCATTAAAAAAGCAGAATCTTCGAATTGGTAGGGGACTCAAAAAGGAGGGGAGGATGGAGTCTTCGAAAACATGTGGGGAGGATAATGTGGAAGCAATTATTTCGAGCGTGTAATTCCCAAGGCTTTCATGCGGGATGTGAGGGTTGAAGAGTTCATGCCCAGTAGTTTCGCGGCCCCTTGTTCACCGGATACTTTCCAACTGCTTTTTTCCAGGGCTATCAGCAGATTTTGACGTTCGAGATCATGAATTTCCTGAATGGTGCGAATGCAAGAGGGTGGCTTCTCTTGGAAGTGTTCGTGAGGAGAAGGGGATTTCTCTTCAACATCGGGAAGGGCACGGTCAAGATTCAACTGACCGTTTTTGGCGGTGATGACCGCCCGTTCGATGACGTTTTGCAATTCCCGTACATTTCCCGGCCAGTGGTATGAGGTGAGGCGTCTGAGGGCGTCCGGGGATAGCGGAGCCACCGTTCGACCTATACGTTGGGAAAAATGTTGCACAAAGGTATTAGCCAGCAGGATCACATCTTCCCGCCGTTCTCGCAGAGGGGGGAGGTGAATGGGAAAGACATTCAATCGATAAAAGAGATCTTTACGAAATCTTCCATGCTGGGCTTCCTGCTGTAAGTCGCGATTGGTGGCGGCGAGCACCCGGACGCTGACCTTTGTGGTATGGGAACTACCAACCGGCTCGAACTCTGCCTCCTGAAGAACACGCAGGAGTTTCCCTTGAAGGTCCAAGGGTAGTTCTCCGATTTCATCCAGAAAAATTGTCCCCCCGTCGGCCAGTGAAAAACGCCCCTCCCGCTTTTTGGTAGCGCCCGTAAAGGCGCCTTGCTCGTGCCCAAAAAACTCGCTTTCGATCAGAGTTGCTGGAATGGCGGCGCAATTCACTTTGACAAAAGGATGATCGCGCCGCCGGCTATTGGCATGAATGGCGCGGGCCATCACTTCCTTC
>JBFJON010000397.1:0-2770 GCA_041617575.1 Nitrospirales bacterium
CGTGACGGAGCCATCCGTCTGGACATCGATGGAGTTTTGCCCGTTATGCCAGCCAAAACGAAGAATATAATTGCCTGGAGCAAGGTCCAGAGTTTGATCACCGGTTAAAAAGTTCGTAACCCCCGAAACTGCCCATTGTCCGGAATAATTACCTGAATTGAAGGTAATAGGAACTGTCTGTGCCTGAGTCTGAGCAGTATGAACGAATAAAAGAAATAACGCGGCAAATAATGAAAACAAAATCCTTTTTTTTACACGCATTTTTCGCTCCTTAATAAGCTGGGATTTCCCAGTTGAACATTAAAATTCTTGGAAATTTTTTTCGAATTTCGAATAGAAAGGTATCGCACCCAAGCTCAATCCACCATTGCACAGTTGTGGTAGATAGAGACACTTAGCTAGACTGCATCATGCGGGCGACTTTAGCTTGACCCTCCTATTTGAATGACACCTAGACTCTCTAAGAAAGATCTTCTCTTGGTCCTCGATTTTGTTGCGGATCTTCATGGTTTTTGCGAGCACGAGACGTTTATTCGAGCTTTGGTATGCGCCACTCACTCCTTGATGGGTGCGGAACTCTGCGATAGCTCCCGATACGATGTCCAAGGACATAGGATTTCCTACAACTATTTCCCCCATAACTTCCCAATACCGCCCCACCAAATCCCGTTCCTCCTTGTTATGCGGCTTCCGATGATGGACGATCGTTCCAAAGCTGTACTCAGGTTGCATCGGAGCTCAAAAGACTTCACTCACCGAGATCGGTTGTTGTTTGAGACTATTCGTCCCCATGTCATTCAAGCCTCTACGCAAGCGCTCCAGGTGACTCAACTCCAGCACTCGGTCACGACCTTGTTAGAGGGGTATTCTCAGTCGGGACAAGCCGCAGTGCAGGTCAATGCTCAGGGCCAGATGCTCGGGACGACGGGCTCGGCCGAAGTTTTGCTTGAGAATTATGGGGAGGATACGCGGGACATGCACCACGATCGGCTGCCGAATCCCTTTCGGGACTGGATGCGCCAGCAGAACGCCCTTCTTGATCACACCGAGCCCGCACCGGCTACACACCGCCCGTTGATCCTACACCAGGGACCTCGCACCTTGACCGTATGCTTTATTCGCAACGGCAGCCATCAGATGCTCTTACTCAAAGAAGACACTCTGGAATTGAATTGGGAGGCACTCAACCGTTTTGGGCTCACCACCCGTGAGGGCGAAGTGCTCACATGGGCCTTGCAAGGTAAGTCGAATCCAGAAATGAGTCAGATTCTAGGGGCCAAGCCGGGCACGATACAAAAGCACTTAGGCAGCATCTATCAGAAATTCGGCGTCGAACATCGCACTGCGTTAGTCGTATATGTGTTGAGGTTGTTGCAAACGCCCGTCTAGGCCGCCTTCCAATCAAGACTACGGTTTCGTCGGCTTTGCCCAGACCAGAGTTCTCCGGTTCACTGAAGCAGCGATGCGAAAACAGCCCAATTTTGAAGGGAAGATTGCGGAGTCTAAAGTACAAAAGGGGTCAGACGCGATTTAAGAGTAGGTCTGCTGGGAAACCGCATTATCGTCATTTTATGCGAGAGAAAGGAACCGGAAGTCTTTTCTGACAGCTCAGCTTCGACTGCCGAACATTGCATCGAATTCGTCTCTCGCTCTAAGGTAGGAATTTATGGGGTACGGCCAATAGCCTGCCGCAGAACAGGCACAGAATAAAGAAGCTAATAAGGCAACCTTTTCCCCCTCATAACCAGTTTTTCGCTTCCGGGTAACATTTTAGCAAAATGTCTGTAGCCATTTGGGTGAGAAGCCGGACTAATTGATCTTTGGATTCTTGTTGGCTAGGTGGATCAGTAGAAGCTTGAAGGTCTTTCCAGTAACCATGAAGTTGTTCTTTTCTTTTTTCCAGGGCACGTTCAGTTTCTTGTTGCCAGAAGAGAGGAAATTCGCGAGGGTCGCTGTAATCCCCACGTCCTCGGCCGCAATGTGTGACCGCCAAATACCGCAAGAGCGCGTCCCGCGTTTGGCGATCCAGAAAATCTGGTACCCAGGAAATCCGGTTGGGGTCGCTCTCATCCTGACTTTTGGCGTAGGCGGTGCCTCCCAACGCCCCCAAGATGGCTCCCCCAATGGTAAAGAAACCGTGCGACAATCCGCCGGTGGCCACATCTGAGGCGAATCCCGCTGCCGCGCCACTCACCAGGCCGCTCCAAAAACTTTCTTCTTCCCAGGGTTTTCGTTCTCCGGGCACGGTGACATCTTCCAATCTCGATTGAATGGTATGGGCTGTATCACCTGATAATCCATGTAGTTCGATCAATTGGGTGCTCATGCTAGAGATGCGATGAGCTAATCGTTGATCCATGGCTTGCATGGCACGTTTAACCAGGGTTTTGGTGGACTGCCATGCGGTTTCCGGGAATAGGGTTACGCCGTCCGTGGCCGTCTCGACTAACATGTGGGCTAAGATGCTCATGCTCTTTTGGAGTGTGCCGAGTTGCTCTTCCCGCCAGGCTTTGGATATTTGCGCCATGATGGGCCGTCGATCTTCCGAAAGTGTTTCATAGATACGATCCCATAAGAGACCTTCTTGCACCCAGCATCGGGTAAAGGCATCTAGGCTCATGACATCGTGAATCACTCTTTGCGATGACCAATGCTGTTCCCAGCGGGCTTCCAATCGGCGTTGTTGTTCAGGATCTGTCAGGCCCGTTTGATTGAGGAGCATGATGACCGGTTTGTTGAGCCAGGTGAGGAGTTCCAGTTCGGGTTGAAG
>JBFJON010000398.1:0-2769 GCA_041617575.1 Nitrospirales bacterium
GAGGGAGGAGTCTATTTATATCCGCAGGATGGCCTGTTGGTAACCAAAGGGGCGTTTGTGTGCCGGGTGGATCCAACCGGCAAAGAACCCACTCAGACATGGGTGATGGATGTCGAACAATATGCTGCCGCAGAACGGTTACGGCAGAGTTATGGATTAACCCTCGAAGAGGCCATGGAGCGCGTGTTTTATCGTGGATTACCCCAAGAATTGCAGAATCGTCTTAAGCAAAACAACTTAGGATTGGACTATGCTTCGCTTGAATCGGCAGTCGCGGCTGGCGGGGACATTCGGTATATCGATTTTCGGAAAGACTGGTCGCCGCATTTTAAACGGAAATGCGTCATGCCGGATGGGCGGTTAATTGAAACCAGCGGATTGGATGATTTTGCGGAGTTGCACGGAACGACTGTGGAAGACGCCCGAACCTTATTGGATCATGGAGGAACGTTGGAATTAAAAGATCGCGGTGTCTTAGCGTGTCAGATCATCAATGAGCAACCATCCGTCGCTCGCTTCAATGCGAGGCAATACAGTAAAGCCAAGGCCCTGGCCAAGGAAAAAGACCTGCATCTCTTAGATGCGCTCAGTGAAGTAGCCTATCAAGACCCCATTCTCATGCGCGCCCTCAGCCGCGCCGAAACGGCTTCTACCTAAAAGGTGGAATTTTAACGTGCTCAATATTCATCAAATTGGGTCTCGATAATCGTAAAGGTTTCCAAATAATTCCCAAAGCCTTCTTGCCCGCGTCGCTGACAAAACAATGGATGCTTGGGGCAGCCAAGCTTAGTCTGTAGAAGAGGTGGTGGGTATCTATCCTAACCCTAATTTTCCCCCTGACCGACGCCTGCCGTTCGGCCCAAGGGGCGGACGCTCTTTTCATTCGGCGGGCCTTGTTTGAGTCTAGCGAGTTGGTTCGCTCTTCTAGGCCCTGCGTCCACCCCATCTGATATGGCCGGATGGGGCGTCAATGGTTTTGGGTTCTTTTGCCGAAACAAAAGAACCTCGGCTGCCGGGCCGAAACCCGGCGTCGATAATGATCAAATGAAGCGTTGAGAAATTCTTGTCATTATCAACGGCGAGGGTGAGCATGGAGTTCACTTTAACGAAGGCAAAGTTTCCCACTCCTTCACAAATTCAACCCCAAAAATTTGATTGCAGAATAGATCCCATTCTATTCTACAGGTACAATTGGTGTGGTTGAGCCCATGCTGTGAATTTCCATTTGGATTCTAACGAACTAGCTCACCCGACGAAAGCGGCATCGTGATTTTAGGGCGGGTCAAGCGCATTGTTATACCAAATCAGGTGAAAATCTTATTTGATTGAGGCTGTCTTAAATTCGAAATAATCGCACGCGAAAAATCTTGATTCAAGTGAAGCCTGGTTCCTTCTATTTCACATGGGTGGCGGATGGTGGTTTGACGGCTTTTCCAGCCAGAGCCATTAAGATTCTGTGAGGAATGATTTTGCTTGTCCATGAAGCCAGACGACCTTGCCAGCCTATGGTCACCAGCGTGCGTTTGAATTGCAGGGCTTGTAAAGAGGTCTGGACCACACTTTGGGGTGATTGTGCAAAGAAGACATGCTTTGGTTGATGTCCGGCAGATTGATGGAAGTCTGTGTCTGTAAATCCAGGACAACAAACTTGTATGGTGACGCCTTGGTTCCGGATTTCTCGTGCGAGTCCTTCCGAGAAGGCAATTAAAAAGGCCTTTGTGGCGGCGTATTCAGTGATGTACGGGATAGGGAAGAATCCGGCAACTGAAGACACGGTAATGATTTCTCCCCGTTTGCGAGCCAGCATGTCTGGCAAAAATAATCGGATGCTTTCCACAATGGTGTTTATATGTAACTGGAGCATGTTTTGAATGCTCGCGAGTGGCATTTCTGCAAAATCGCCATACAGGCCAAACCCTGCATTGTTGATCAAGAGTGATACCTCTGATCTGTAGGACCGAGCCAGGTTATACAACGATTCAGCTGCCTGAGATTTGCTGAGATCTAGCGATTCTGTCCATATCTCTCTCTGACACACAGAATGAAGTTCATGCCTCAATGTCTCGAGTCGCGTGCTATCACGCGCGACCAGAAGTAAATCATAGCCTTGAGCGGCTAAGGCTCGGGCATATTCAGCACCAATGCCTCGTGATGCCCCCGTGATGACGGCGAACGGTGGCGTCTGGTCCATTTCTATCCTCTACCCACTTTCCTTCTCCCAGCAGACAAGTTGTTTCTCCTATTACGGTAAATCAGAAAAAGGTAAAGAGAAATCGCTCATCCAGCATTTTGCTTCACTTTAATATATCCGAAGGGCCAATTACCTAAAAATATAAAGAAAGAAGGGGGTTTGGCCGAATAATTCTTTCATGTGAGTGCTAGCGAGCGATCATATGTGCGTAGGATGACACGTATTGCACAAGAAAGAAGCCCAAGCCGTGACCATTGGAGGAAATGATTCATATGTCCGAGTCATATGAGGCTGAATCGGCGACAGGTGTGCTGGAAGCGGTATTGGCCGATCCCCAAGCCTCAGAGCCTCCCCAAACCGGAAATTTGGAGCAGGTGTTATCAGAAATTGAAGAGCAAGCGGGCGATCTTGTGAAAACGACCAAGCAGGTGATGGCGTCGTTTAAAAAGATAAAAGATGCCGCCAAGGTGGGCGATCTTGTCAAGCTTCGAAAGTTATTTGAGGAAGGCAAGTCGGCGACATTGAAATTGGGTTGTGATTTTGTCAAGACGCAAGAACGTCTCAACTTTGATGAAGCC
>JBFJON010000399.1:0-2765 GCA_041617575.1 Nitrospirales bacterium
AGATTCAGAGGTGTTCCCTCAATTGGTTTCCTTGGCCGAAGGGATTGGGGCGTATGATATTGGAATCCGTTTGTCCATTCGGCATTTTGGGCAGACCTTGAGATTAGGACAGTTGCCTCCTGCTTCGCCGGCCTGGTCTGGAGCCTTTCCCATGGGTTATCAAACGATTATTCAATCCTTTGTCCCTCAGCATGTGGACCCATTTTTAGTCGCAGGATTGATTCGCGAAGAAAGTCTGTATAGCACTCGAGTGGTATCTCGAGTTGGTGCTATAGGTTTAATGCAACTCATGCCGGCCACAGCCAAGCGGGTGGCCCAACAATTAAAGCTGTCGGATTCGAAGTATGAACCTGATCGGTTGTATCAACCCAAACATAATATTCAAATAGGGACTCACTACTTAGGGCAATTGCTTGAGGAATATCAGGGCAATCTTATTTATTCCGTGGCAGCGTATAATGCTGGGTCTCAGGCTGTCCAACGGTGGATGGTCCAAAATGGGCACCGTCCGCCTGATGAATTTGTGGAATTGATTGGCTACCGGGAGACACGCGGGTATGTAAAACGCGTAGTGGCGAGTTACCGGATTTACCGGACTTTATTTGGGAAGGCCTGCCCCCGTGTTTCTCTTGACAGGTTTTGTTGAAGGCACTATAGTCGGGCCCGTTTGGACCTGTGAGGAAGGAGATATACGTGAGCGTCGAAAAAATGGAAATGCTGGAAGTTCGTGTTCGGAAGTTACTCGACCTGGTGGTCGAATTACGAAAGCATAAATCGCATCTTGAACAAGAACTTGAATCCACTCGTGAGCACTTGGCCAAGCAGCAAGAAATGTCGGAAGGATGGGAAGACGAGCGTGGCACCATTCGTTCAAAAATTGAAAAAGTGCTCGATGAGCTGGAGTTTTTGGACCGTTCAACCGATTAATGACGAAACGCCATAATGACGAAGACCATTGAGGTTGAAGTCTTTGGCCATCGATTCTCTCTTCAAGGCGAGGGAGACGAGGCCTATTTTCATGAGTTAGCCGAATATGTTGATACGCAAATGCGGACCCTTGCCGGGCAAACCAAGACAAGTACCCCTACCAAACTCGCTATTTTAGCGGCCATTAATGTCACCGATGAACTCTTTCGACTACAGCGGCATGACAATTCGGGAGAGACTGAAATGGAACGTCGGGCACAACTCTTAGTGGAAAAGATTGACGAGCATTTAGAAACTCCTCCTAGCTAAGCATTCGTTGGGCTTTACTCTCCATCCTGGTATTGTCTGAAAATTTCCTTTCAAAACAGACACTTGTTCGGATGTGTTCCCAGGCGCAGGATTTTCTTCCGTATCCTGTAGGGTGATGTTTGTTTCCCCATGATTGAAATACAGGGATGTGTTCTGATATTTTACTATTCATAAGTTATTGAATTCCAAAGAAAGAAAGGAATATTCCCTTTTTATGGGAAAGAAAGTGGAGACCCGCGATGACTAGGTTATTATTCGTCATAATGGGTTTTTTGGAGATTGGAATTGAACGATGTTGGAAACGATGCTGTGAGGGTCAATGGTATTCTTGGAAATCATTGTTCGAAAAGCCCCTAGAGGCCCTATTCAAGGGGAATAGGTGGTCCTTCGATCTGAGACACTCAGGTCTTTTGTGTATAGATCCAGTACCGTCTCTCTTACTTGGATATTACGTACAGTGGCTCCAAACTAAATGTGTTTCAAGAAGCGTCAAGATCCTTATTGATGACCGAGATATTCCACTCGTTCCTCTTCCTCTTTCCTCTGGCCTCTCTCTATCTCCTTCAAGGTAGATAGGTTTTTCTGCGGTCCTTCCTTTCTTTTCCTCTCGTTAAAGGGTTCTCATACTTTGTGAGTGGCGCCTCTGTCTGCTCATGAGCTCTGAGGGAAACATTTTCCTCATCATGAGTACACAAGGAAACGAATAGGAGTCAATCAATGGAAATGGTCATTCCTATACTAACGTGTTTGGTTGGACTGGTTTTTGGGTTTCTCTTGTCCAAAGTGTTCCACCAGCATATGGACAAACAACGACGTTCGGAAGCCGAGGGGCACATGCAACGTCTTACCCAAAGTGCTCAACGGGAAGCGGAGAATATGGTCAAGGAAGCAAAGATCGAAGCGAAGGATTTGTTGTTTCAGGCGAAATCTGAGCTTGAGGCTAAAGAAAAAGAAAAACGCAATGAAATTCAAGCAGCTGATCGAAAACTTCAACAGCGGGAGGAAGCCTATGAGCGCAAGGTCAGTCAGTTTGATAAACGCGATGAAGAGATGCGGAGAAGGGAGGAGGCTCTGAAAAGGCAGGAAGATTCCTTAGCCAAGCAGATAGCCGCTTGTGATCAGGCGATTAAGGAGCATCGTGTGGCGTTGGAGCAAGTAGCCGGAATTACCACCGAGGAAGCCAAAAGACAATTATTGAGTGAAATTGAGACGGAGGCCAGGCTCGATGCAGCCCTCCTGACCAAACGTATTTTGGATGAGGCCAAAGAAGTGGCAGATCGAGATGCCCGTGAAGTTGTGACCCGGTCGATTCAACGAATTACCCGCGACTATGTTAATGAGGCCACCATATCCGTGGTTCCTCTGGCTAATGATAGCATGAAGGGACGAATTATTGGTCGTGAAGGAAGAAATATTCGAGCCTTGGAAGCAGCGACTGGCGTGGATCTGATCATTGATGAAACGCCGGAAGCGGTCATCGTGTCCGGATTTGATCCTCTGCGTCGGGAAATAGCGAAAATTGCGTTAGA
>JBFJON010000400.1:0-2761 GCA_041617575.1 Nitrospirales bacterium
AGGGTGCAGCAATCCTGATCGGGTTCGATGGAGGTTTCGAATGTGCCGATGGCCTGAGCTTGTTGCGTGATTTCTAATTTATCCATGCCGATGAGTGGGCGAAGTATCGGCAGTGTCGTGGCTTGATTTACCACCACGATATTCTCCGGAGTTTGCGACGCGACTTGGCCAAGACTGTCTCCTGTGACCAAACCCCAGGCTTTTTCCTGCTCGGCGATCTTAGCGGCAATGCGAAGCATAAGACGTCGGTACAGGACAACGCGAACGGGTGGAGGAGAATTGACGACAATTTGGCTTTGAATGTCTCCAAAGGGTACCAAATGTAACCGGGAATGGAGTTGATACGAGGTTAAGAGTTTCACGATATCTTGCACCTTTTCTTCGGAAACGCGCGATAGATAGGGCCGTCCGTTGAAATGGACGAACACTGCCTTGCACCCTCGCTTTAACATGCGATACGTCGCGACCGGCGAGTCAATCCCCCCTGAAATAAGCGCGACGACCTTTCCTCCTGTGCCCGTTGGGAGTCCACCAGGGCCAGATTCTCGATGGCAGGAGTAATAGGCTTCTGGAGGAACGAGTTCCACCAAGATCTTCATGTCTGGATTCTTGAAATTCACCCGCTTCCCAGTCTGTTCGACCACGGCTGCTCCAATTTCTTGTTCGACTTCCATGGAGGTTTTGAGAAACCGCTTGTCCGCGCGTTTGACTCTGACCCGAAAGGTGTCGTATGGATGAGTTGGAAGGTCTGATGTGATCGCGGCTTTGAGGGCCGTGAGATCAGGATTGTCGTGTGGGAGTGGGCTAGATCGAGTTAGCGAAAAATTGACAATGCCAAAGACCCGCTTTAATTGGCTCTCTAGACGAGGCCAAGCCTTTTCATCTTCAAAACTGACGCGAATTCGCCCTTGAAGCGCGTCGACATAAACATAGGTGAGCGGCTTCAGGGCGCGGCGGATGTGCTGGACGAGTCGGTATTCAAAATGTTTGCGGTTTCGTCCTTTGAGCGCCAACTCATGATAATGCACCAACACATGGAACATTAGTGTGCGGCTTCTAAATACCGTTCGGCATCCATCGCCGCCATGCAACCGGAACCCGCGGCTGTGATGGCTTGTCGATAGTTGGAATCTTGCACATCGCCTGCCGCAAACACCCCGGGGATGTTTGTCGTGGTGCGATAGGGTTGGGTGCGAATATAGCCTGCTTCATCCATATCGATTTGCCCTTTGAATAGGCTGGTATTAGGGGTATGGCCAATGGCGACGAAGACTCCTGATAAGGAAAGCTCTTCTGTTTGATTCGTTTGGATATTGTGTAGTCGGGCCCCGGTCACCACCTCATCACCCAGGACTTCTTCCAAGGTGCTATTCCATTGAAACGCAATTTTTTCATTTTTCATCGCACGGTCTTGCATAATTTTGGACGCCCGTAATTTATTGCGCCGATGAATGAGGGTGACTTTTGAAGCGAATTTTGTGAGGAATGTGGCTTCCTCGACGGCGCTATCCCCACCGCCCACAACCGCAATTTCTTTTCCACGAAAAAAGAATCCGTCACAGGTTGCGCAAGTCGAGACTCCGTGCCCCATCAAACGACTTTCGGAGGGCAAGCCCAGTAAATTGGCCGATGCGCCTGTTGAAATAATCAATGTTTTTGTTTCAAGGGTTTCTTCGCCATCTACGGTGACACGAAAGGGTTGTGCCTGAAGGTCCACTTCCGAGACATGACCATGTCGAAATTGTGTCCCAAACCGTTCGGCTTGTGCACGCATGTCTTGAATGAGTTGTGGCCCCATGATGCCTTTGGGAAAGCCGGGGAAGTTTTCCACGTCCGTGGTCAAGGTCAGCTGCCCACCGGGTTGTGACCCATCGATTAACAGCGGTGAGAGATTCGCTCTGGCGCTATAGACGGCAGCGGTGAGTCCCGCTGGCCCGGAACCAAGGATCAAAACCTCATGTACCATCGAATGACTCCTTTACCAATCTATGTAGACGAATAAGATAACGTTGTTATGCGCAGAATCAAGTGAGAGATCGCTTAGAGGCTCGCTGGCGAGCTTCTTTTTGATAAGTTCTATACAACGATTCCACCGCAAGGCGCAACCGAGGACGAGGCCACGTTCCATCCAGGACCGTATCAGCATATTGAAGTTTTTGGCGGAGTGGCATTTGTTGCCTGATGCGTCGCACTGCTTCAGTTTTGGTAAGCTTATCTCGATAGCAGACCCGAGAAATTTGGGTGGAACGGTTCGCCTTGACCACAATCACATGATCCATTCTTCGATGTGCTCTGGCTTCAATTAATAAGGCTGCGTCATAAATAATCACAGCCTGAGGGAGCGCCTTGCCAATGACTTTCGTCCGTGCCGCTTGCTCGCGAGCCACTCGTGGATGAATGATATTTTGGAGGATTTTCAATTTTGAAGGGCTGTGAAACACAACTTGGGCAAGGGCTCGTCGATTGAGCGTCTTATCCGAATGAAAGACACCGTTTCCAAATTGTTTTTTAATCTCTCTCCAGGCAGGTTTTCCAGGTTTGACGACATTCCGAGCCAGTTGGTCCGCATCAATGACTTTTGCGCCACAATCTTGAAAGAGGCCAGCTATTGTTGTTTTTCCAGCACCCAAACCACCGGTTAATCCCACTACCACCATGCCCAACCATAGCATAGGGGATAGGAGGCAACAATCAATGGAGAAAAATTTTGATCCGGCTTGACCCTGCTGAATATCATCAGGTATGTGAGTAAAGGGACCAT
>JBFJON010000401.1:0-2758 GCA_041617575.1 Nitrospirales bacterium
CCCTGAAAATATTCACTCAATACCTTAAACGTACAAAATCGTGTTAAGAAGTCAGGGCTCTGCTGAACAAACCGAAGGAAGGCTCGGCCACGCGTCGTACGCGGTTGAAGATGACGCCGCTTGAAAACACGAAAGAGATCTTCCAGGACAGCCATCTTCAGTTCATGAACCGCTTCATACTCGACTAACTGGCTGGAACGCAGAGTTTCTAGTGTGGATTGGAATTTTTTCGTCCGGAACATTTGTTGAAGCTTAGGTGACACACGAAACTCGGCCACCTGTTCGATATTCAAATATAACGGGCTCCAACATAATCGACTGGACGGCGAGTAGGGGCTATGGAGGCCAGGCGTCAAACTGTGTAAGGGCTGAAGGCCAATAGTTGAGGCGTTCCAGGTCTTTCCCGCCGTCTTCATGATTCTTTCCAAATCACGAAAATCACCAATGCCCCAATTCTCCCGAGATCGAATGCCATACAATTGCACCCCTAACCCCCATTCTCTTTTTGAGCCGGGCGGGAGATAACAGCGCAGAGGTGCAGCAATAACCAGGCTTTGTGCTTCCAATACACGAGACCCAATCCTGATCGTCAGCATTACTTTGTAATACCCTAAACGAAGACGACCAGGCAGAATCACCTGAATTCGCACATAGCGGGTGCCCCGTATGACGGTTTCTTCAAGAAGTGTGCATGTAGAACCCCTGACGGTAGAGGATCGAATCTTCTCCTGTTCATTCTTTACCCGGCATTCGAGCAACACCGACTCTAATGAAGAATCTCCCAGCGGAAGTGCAAGCGGAAAACGTAGGGGGGCTCGGGCTTCCGGATAATGTAATGCCACCGGTTCTATGACATTGGTCCATCGTTCCTCCTGTATTCGTTCCCGTTCTCGCTGGATATCGGATTCCGATTTAACATCGATACCGAGCGCACTCAACATCATTCGAAGCGTGTCATCCGTTGCCTGATGATAATGATCTCTTCCATCAACATACTCAGATTCCACTCCCACCAATTCCGCCAATTCCCGTAAGCCAGGGCATGGAGCGACCTTGGAACCAGCCTGAAAAGACTTGGAATCACTCATCTTCATCTGAAATAGTTGACCTATTCACCATATGGTCTATCTTTGAATGAGTCGAAGACCATTTAATTTCCTCGAAATTTGGCAAAAAGCTTGGAATTTGTAAGCCTTTACTCTCTTTTGAGATACCATAAACTTAATGTTAGGGCAAGAAAAAACCCTTACACAGTTACCAGAGTAAAGCTTACGCTTGAATAGCCGGCAGGACCATCATGGATCATACGAGATTTCTGGTATGAACACATCATAATAATTGTTCGTTATGGATAAGGCTATTCCGGCTTACAACCGATATGAAGCCCGCACTAGTCCCAATTGGCCATTGGTAAAGCTTTTATTTCTGTTCTATAATAATTAATTGAAATGAGAAAAATGTTACAATAAAAAATGGAATAAAGCGGGAGGTCAAAGTCCCAATGATTCCAGATAATTCTTTCATCATAAAGAAAGGAGGCATCATGGATTCAGATACACGAGTCATTCTTTGCGGAGGGTTGGCACTATTTACCGGCATTCTGCTTGGCACAGGGTTAGGATTATTGATGGCACCACAAACTGGCAGAAGGACTCGCCGGCAAATCAAAAACTACTTGAACGACACCAGCGACCGTTTTTACGATCTTGCTGATGAGAGCAAGGAACGAATGTCCGAGTTTATGGATAAAGGCAAACGGTTCGTCGAAGACCGGATTTAATCCAGAACATCTCCATTATGCTGATGCGGGGAGCCACGGTTTTCCTATAGCATGGCTCCCCGCATCGAATGCCCAAGTTTTCACTGAGCGCTCTCCCCTGCTTGCCTCTCATCCACCTGAACAAACAGTTAAATTCAACTTCCCATCTTAATAATTGGTGGAAAAAGGCCTTGGACGTGAATGAGTTATGCAGAGCCGACTTCGGAGACAATGCGCGCATTATTTGAATTTCCCGAATCCCTTACACCGCTCTCTTTGCTCAATGTTCGACGCCTGCCGGCCGGCCCCTGGGACGGACGCTCGTATCATCAGGCGGGCCTTGTCAGAGCCCTTCGAGAAGACTCAGGACAGGCTCCGCGAGTTGGGCCGCCCTCCTCAAGCTTGGCGTCCGTCCCATCCAATATGGCCGGACGGGACATCAATATGCATAGTGCGTCTCAACGAGCGCTTATCGTTTGGTTCGTCTCGAAGAGCGAAACCTTTGTGTTGGGGACATTTGCCGAAGGTAAGGTTGCGCCCTTCGGGACGCGCCAAGCAACAAGATCGGCTGCCGGGACGAAACCCGGTATCACCAAAAACCGCTTGGACACCAGGGTCTAATTACGAGCAATACGTCTTTCCTCTTCCAACAATTGTTGACCATTGGGGAAAAATCAAGATGGATTCTCGATAAAAATGTCGAGAATGACAAAAGGGGGGGCTGAGGTTAGGTGGAATTTTTGGTTGCTTGTTTTAAGTCCCGCAAACGCATCAGTGCCATCGCTCGGCTTTCCAGCTCATAGACTTTTCCTCCCCGCCATGTTTTCCGCACATCCCTGCCATCTGTCTTCGCCGTATCAAACACCCATTCCCATGCTACCCCTTTCTTATGCGCCGGCAAGGTGAAGTGGACCGACTCATGATAGGCATTCAAAAGCAGCAAAAACGAGTCATCGATAATCGGATTCCCCAATTCATCCATTTCTTCAATAGCATCTC
>JBFJON010000402.1:0-2750 GCA_041617575.1 Nitrospirales bacterium
CACCCATTAGGGTTTGAGTTAGATGATAAGCGAGCCCGCCGCGCCGGGTTAGATTATCACGAGCTGGCTCGGATGAAAGATTATCCTACGCTGGAAGACTATCTGGATGCTCATAAGCCACCACGCATCTTTGCCATCACAACGAAAGGCCAGAGACCGTATCATGAGGTAGCCTTTCAACCGGGTGATGCGCTGCTCTTTGGTCCTGAAACCCGTGGCCTTCCCGCCCATATCTTGGAGGCCCTTCCTTCGACCAATCGCTTGCGCATCCCGATGCGGCCTAACAGCCGCAGTCTGAATTTGAGCAATGCCGTAGCTGTCCTCGTGTATGAGGCTTGGCGGCAGCATCAGTTTCATGGGGCTTAATATATAGGGGGAAAGGTTTAAGTTGCCAAAATCATGTCTGACACCTTTTCTCAGATACAACCGGAGGAAATACGTGTGTGGACGAGTTTTGATTCTAACCCAATAAAGGGACGAAAAGTTGCACGAGATCTTTGGTAAATTATTGAAATGTTTATCGAATCGGTGAATTCGGGAATCCCGTTTTTAGCCCGTTTTTTCGGTCGAAAAACAGGAGCGAGCAATTAATGAATTATTCTATAAAACCAATATTTTACGTAAAAGTCTATGCTGCCTTAATTATGTTTGATGGATTAGACCCATAGTATGGAAATGGTTGACATGTGGATCACATGAAATTACTATAATCACATGTCAAAAATGATTCAACTGCGGAATGTGCCGGATAACCTGCACCGCAAGCTAAAAGCCCGCGCAGCCGTGGAGGGGATGTCCCTTTCCGAGTATCTCTTGGGGCACATCCGGGATATGGCGCAACGCCCGACCCCGTCGGAGATGCGCGAACAGCTGCGTCGTCGTCGGCCGGTGACGCTCTCTATCCCACCTGCCGAACTCATTCGACAGGAACGTGATCGACAATGATTGTCCTCGACGCGTCGGCACTCGTCGAACAATTGTTGGATACGCCCACGGGGCTTCGCTTGCAGGACCGGTGTCTCACTGGGGGAGAGAGCGTACATGCTCCTCATCTCTTAGATCTTGAAGTCACCTCCGTGCTGCGGCGATATTCCCAGCAAGGCCTCCTTTCTGCAGCCCGTGCCGTTCAAGCGATCGATGATCTGATGGACTTCCCCCTTACGCGATATGCCCACGACCCGTTTCTTCCTCGCATTTGGAAACTACGCCAGAATCTTACTGCCTATGACGCCGCGTATGTGGCTTTGGCGGAACTGTTGACAGTGCCATTGGTGACCTGCGATTCCCGGCTGGCCTTGGCTTCAGGGCATCACGCAGAAGTGGAGGTGTTCTAAGGCCGCCAAGTTTTTCGAATTTCTCCGTCAAATACGCTTTGGCCTCTTTTAGTCGACTCTTTCTCTTTTGTCTGCATGGTAGCTATTGAAGTTTCTTAGTTCTTTTGATCCATAAAAATTAACCCGCAGGCATTTAGGATATGGCAAAACATGAAGGACGAGAGACGAAATGAAACAAACCCCCTCCTACACAATCATTTATCCTCATCGACCCACGGAGGCCTGACATGATGATTCCTCAACTCATTAGTATTCTACTTTTTTTCCTTATTCCTCACACGGCATATGCCCAGCTAGACTTTTTAGAAGGTCTCAAAGATAAAGGGATGGACCAGCTTGGCTTATCGGACAGCGCCGGACTCAGTAACGATAAGATTATCTCCGGGCTCAAGGAGGCGCTTGAAGTGGGAACGGAGAACACGGTGCAAATCACCGGTAATGTGGACGGGTATCTCAAGAATGAAGCCATTAAGATCTTGCTCCCCGAAAAATTGCAAAGCATGGACAAAGCCTTACGCATGGTTGGCTTTGGGCCGCAAATCGATGAATTCGTCGTGAGCATGAACCGATCGGCTGAGCAAGCCGCACCGCTGGCCAAACCCATCTTTAAAGAAGCCGTGACCGAAATGACCTTTGAAGACGGCAAAAAAATCTTAAACGGCGGAGATACCGCAGCGACCGACTACTTTAAGGAAAAGACCAGAGGAAAATTGGCAGAAACGTTCAAACCGAAAGTGACGCAAGCGATGGACCAGGTGGGCGTGGTCGCTCAATATAAGTCGCTGGTTGGCGAATACACCTCGTTACCATTCGTCAATGCCGAACAGTTTGATCTCGATGACTACGTGGTGGGAAAAAGTCTGGACGGGTTGTTTTATACACTGGCCCAAGAAGAACAGAAAATTCGAACCAACCCCGCTGCACGTGTGACGGATCTGCTCAAAGAGGTGTTTGGCAAATAGAACGTAGCTTAGTTTCTCAATCAACGGTCGCAAAGGCACTATTTTGCCCTTGCGAAATAGCAAGGAAATATAAGATGAGGTCTTGTCTTGCCATATTCATTTCTGAGCGCAACGCACTCCTCACCAAAGCACGTTGTTATTTTTGGTTATTCCGACTTTGGCATGAGTAAAACATAGGGCTGAGCTTTTTGGTGTCCCCCTCCTTTGTAAGGAGGGGCGGTAGCCTCTTCGCAGCCTCCATTAGCTGAACCAGTCATGGCTTTCCAATGACCAAGGACTCTACCTCACCTGGCCTCTCCTTACAAAGGAGAGGAATTCTTCTCCGTTTCATTTCGAAAAGGGATCAGAAAACTGCGAGTCAACCACGGAAAAGTCCGATAAACCTTATTTTTTAGATCGAGAATCAATTGCTTCCTGCCTGAGTTGAAGAGTGAATCACCAGTCGTTTGCGACC
>JBFJON010000403.1:0-2744 GCA_041617575.1 Nitrospirales bacterium
ATTTTGAGATAGCAAAGGAAAAGCGTCCAGACTGCAATCAACGCCAGAATTACATGATCGTGCCTCCCCGGCGAAGCGGTTTCCCACCATGCCTTCCAACTCGAAATTTGCTCCCCTGCCTTCCGATCGGCCAGCAGCCAAATCAGTGCGAGGACAGAGAGCGCGATCAGAGGAACCTTAACCATGTTCAGGTGAATCGGGTCGGCACTTAACCACTGCAGGCTGATATTCTCGGCCATCCAGATCATGCTACTCCCCGCAGGGTGGTAAACCACCCTCCATACAACTCAAATTTGCTCATAACCTGCGACTGTTGAAATGGTTTAGCACCTGCAATCCAAGGGAACCCCCTCCTCCCCCTGTGCCAATTTGAAATTCCTCGTTTGATTAAAAGGAACATCCCACTATTCTAAAATGGCGACCAGTAGCACTTACCCCGCACATATTTTAATTGAATCTTATGATGGCGGATGTTGACTTATCCAAGGACACAGGGAGGCTCATTTCCCATAATCAATAGGCAGAGCACTTCCAACGGGGTAAGAACGCCTGCTAACGGGCTGCCGTTACAGACAAACCGATCTCCCAAGCGAGGAACTCCTAATATATGATGACCGAGACAATTCATTGGGACCTTCCGCCTCTCATGGTGGTATCCTGCTCAGAGGTAATCGAAACCAAACGTTTTTCAATGGTAATGGCTATCAAGAAATTGGAAAACCAAGCCCGGGCATACAAGAGAGCAATGAACCCTTGAATACTACTTAGTACCTATTTCTATGGCGGGAAAATGTTACTGCCTGGTGAAGTATCTTCCGACGCTTGGCTCGTCGGTCGAACTCCTCTCCCTACTTGGACGAAGGGGAGGATTACTGTAGCCGATAATATTGATCGTTTTCTACCAACCTCCAAGGAAATGAACAATTTCAAAGAGCGAATCAAGAATTACAGTGACTGATTAGCCAATACATCACCCGTCCGCCCTCCTCCAACTCCAGGCGTTCACCAATGGAAAACAAAGCCTCGGCTTCCTTTTCGAACTGGGACCGGGTGTACCAGGGATACACATCGTCCCGGTTTGCTAGCAATTCTTTCACCATGGGATCACTCTTCGGTACGAATTCAATGATCACATGTCGCGCTTTCAATCTGGCGAACAAGTTAAAAATGTGTGCGAACGGAATATTTTTCGTAAGACAGAGGTGGTGAATTAGTGCTAGGGCAAGAATGCATTCGGCCTTGCATCTGTCGAGGAGAGAAGCCCTTTCCGCATGATTCCATCCCAGCCCCGGAGACGGATTGGTAAGATCAGAAACCAAAGGAAGAATCCTCGAGATCCCATGGCCCCTGCAATGCAAGTAGAGCTTATTGACTGAGTCGGGGTCGGCGTCCAGAGCAATCACCTGCTGCGCGTGGCTGGATGCGAGAAGACTGAACTCTCCGGTGTTGCAGCCTAAATCCAACACCGTTGAGGTCCCTATCTTTTCAAGATGCTTTATGACAAATGCGCGTTTTTTTTCAAATGCATGTGGCCTGTACGAGTGCTCTTCCGGATATGAGGCCCAATGCGAGAGGGTGTGTGGTGGGGACAGTTTTTCGACCTGTCCCTTGATAGCCCGTAAGAGTCCAAGAACATGATCAAGCGAAAAATGAAGGTCCCTAAACTCCCTGGCAAGTTCCGGAGTTTTCTTCGCAAAGGACCTCTGCAAAGCTGATTGCAGAACAACGTGTTTGAACATCCCCGGATGAAGCCACGCCCGCATCCCCAGGATTTTTTTCATGAAGGAAATCGGAATACCGTCGAGAAAGGTTCTCAGAATGGGCTGAAAGTCCACCCCAGCAAGAGCCTTCAGGGCGAGCGGATATAAAAAGCTTTGGCAAAACTGAGCATACCCAACCCAAGGTGTGCCTGGCTTGTAAGGTGTAAAGGAGAGCACATCAATGAAAATCGGCTTGGCTCCCACAAATTGGATGTTGAAGGAGGTCGCATCCTTGAGGGTAAGGTTGTATGGTGCCACACCAAGGGATAGATCAATCTGGAGCAGCGCGGCATCTTTGAGCATATCGAAGCTCCACTCGTAGGGATAGCTGAGAAAGGGAATCCGTTCCTGCTCCAGGATGCCCACGACGTCGGATGGAAGGTCCCCGAAACCGGCTCTTTCCCCTGGCTTGAGCTCCCACGAGGGCGTGATCAATTTCTGCTGCTCGGCCCAATGTGCGGCACCACTCTCTCGGAAGGTTTGGTAAAGGTCAAGGCCTGACCGCCTCAGTGCCCTAAATACTCTTTTATCCACCCTGAACACGTAACCGTCAGGATCTCGAAATGAGGCTGAATCCGACAAAGGGTTCTTGTTCATTTTTTGGCTTTCCACCTGAAAACCTTTTGAATCTTGCCCCAATAGAGTTTGGCAATGACGCCGAGCCCGGCCAATCCCCCCAACAGCAATTGGATGAGTAGTCCTCCGGCGGTTGGGTCAATGTAGGCGTCTGCCCTGATGGGAGACCCCATTATTATCACTAACAAAATCAAAACAACCTTAACCTTCATAGCCGCATCCTCCTTTTTTACCTTTTCACAATGATCATCGGATGGGGACTTTGACCCAACCATTCTTAGTTTTCAAAAACCTTTGCTGCTCTTCATCTTTTGTGCACGCTCGGCGAGCACATCCAATCGAATTAATAGAATCGGTGAAAAGGGGTCTGCGGAGGTTCCAATTTTCTGAAAAAACAGACACTCCATC
>JBFJON010000404.1:0-2744 GCA_041617575.1 Nitrospirales bacterium
AACCATTCGCGCTGATAGCCTCTTGCGATTTGCAGAGGCTCTGAAACCCAAGGGGTTTACCGATCAAGCTTTCTTAGCTTGCTATGGGATGGCTGAATGCTCACTTGCCATCAGTTTTGCCCCCCTTTCAAAAGGACTGGAAGTTGATCTGGTAGATGGTGATTGGCTATCGGATAGGCAAGAAGCCATTCCACTGTTGTCATCGTTGACTAAAACGGATTCACAAGAAACCCGCTGTAGCAAATTTGTTAATTGCGGTACCCCTCTTCCCGGCTATGAGGTCCAAATTCGAAATTCGGACGGCCATGTGCTTGGAAATCGGGAAAGTGGGAAAATTTTTGTTCGTGGATCAAGTATTATGACAGGGTATTTCAATGACCCAGAATTAACTAAGGAAGTTCTTTCACCGGAGGGATGGCTGAATACCGGAGACATAGGCTATTGGGTTAACAACAGCCTTGTTATTATTGGTCGGTCCAAGGATCTCATCATCATCAATGGACGAAATATTTGGCCTCAAGATCTAGAGTTTTTAGCAGAACAACAGCCAGAAGTGCGTCCAGGAGATTCCTCTGCTTTCTCAGTTTCTGATCCGAATGGGGATGAACTGGCTATCATGGTGATACAATGTCGGGAATCCGATGCAGAAAAACGAGGGCATTTAGTGAATCGACTTCGTTCATTGGTCTATTCAGAACTCTCGATTCCTTGTCATATAGAATTAATCCCACCCCGAACCCTCCCGCGAACATCATCCGGGAAACTATCTCGGTCCCGTGCGAAAGCCGATTTTCTCAAACGAGTACAATGGGAAGAATTGACGCCATTGTCAAAAGCTCATTCGTAAATCCACCTCTGACCTACGTCGCTGTATCCAATAACATTTTTCTATGGGTATTACCGTTGCTCTTACGGGGGCTTCAGGTTTCATTGGTGGAGCAATAGCTCATTATTTATGCCATGAGGGCTATTCGGTTCAAGCCCTCGTCCGTTCTCCACAACAAGCTAAAAAACTTGAAACCTTCGGTGTAGAACCTATCCTGGGCGATTTGGCAACCCCTCATAGCCTGATTCCATTCGTAAAAAATTGCCGGTTCGTCATTCACTGTGCTGGGACTACACGAGGTATTGCTCAGGCTGACTTTCAGCCAGCCAATGTGAACGGAGTATCCCATCTCATTCAGGCCTGTCTAGCCCAATCATCTCCACCTTTCTTTGTCCTTCTCTCTTCATTAGCCGCACGGGAGCCTTCTCTTTCACCATACGCATGGAGTAAACGTGAGGGAGAAAAGACTTTGATGAAAGAGGCCGGATCAATGAAATGGGTGATTTTTCGACCACCTGCAGTGTATGGCCCAAACGACAAGGCCCTTCTTCCTCTTTTCACCCTAATCAATAAGGGAATTGGCATACAATTGGGTCCCTCCGATGCCAAATTTTCCCTTATCCATGTAAAAGATTTAGCCCAAGTGATTCTGCGCTGGCTAGAAAAGGGATCCCCTGATTCAACAATATTTGAAGTTGATGATGGATTCCCAGGAGGATATACGTGGTCGGAAGTCTTTCAAACCATTAATTCAAAAATACGGCTTCACGTCCATTGTTCCCCTCTTCTCTTACGCACAGCAGGAAAGAGCAATGAGATCCTAGCAAGCCTATTCGGCTATTCTCCGTTGTTCACCACTGGAAAAGTGAACGAGCTCCTTCATCCCAATTGGGTCTGTGACAGCGCCCCAGTGACTCATGCACTGGATTGGACCCCTCAAATCCCTCTAGCGGAAGGCTTGCGCCATCTCTTCACATCAGATAGTCTCAGTTAATCAATATCTGCATAAACCATTGAGGACATTCTCTTTTCTCGAAACAAGAATGATGAGATGGCAACAAACCCTGAAATATTTTCTCAACTCCTCGAAATTCTCAAACCCTTCACCAAAGAAGGACAACAATTGAGAGAGGAGACAGAAATTGTTGCGGAACTAGGCTTAGATTCACTTCAAGTCATGCAGGTGCTCTTAAAAATTGAAGACCATTTCGACATTTCCATCCCCCTCAATAACCTCCCGACGATTCAAACGGTTCAAGAACTCGTTCTTGAAATTGAAACGTTAGTGAAAGCCTAAGTATGTCCCTGTTTGAAAAATTCCATCGCATTAAACAAGCTCGTCAAGATTTATTGAAAACCGGCATAAATCCTTTTCATATCACCGTCGAAAAAGTTCTCTCTCCAACAGAAGCGATGATTAATGGTCAGCCCACCATCCTTGTCGGCACTAATAATTATTTAGGGTTAACGTTTCATCCCGATTGTATTGAGGCTGGGCAGAAGGCCCTTGCACAGGAGGGAACAGGAACGACTGGCTCGCGTATGGCTAATGGTTCTTTTTTAAGTCATTTTGAATTAGAACAGGCCATTGCTGACTTCTATGGGTTACCACAGGCCATTGTGTTTTCTACGGGATATCAAGCAAACCTTGGCATTCTTTCCGCTCTGGCTGGACCTGGGGATGTCATCCTATTAGATGGCGATTCTCATGCCAGTATTTATGACGGGTGTCGGTTGGGTGGGGCTGATATCATCCGATTTAAGCACAACGACGTCGCGGACTTAGAAAAACGTCTCCGGCGACTAGGTGAACGAAGCCAAAAGACGCTTATCGTCGTAGAAGGCATCTATAGCATGCTCGGAGATCGAGCGCCCTTGGCCGAAATCGTCGCCATTAAAAAGCAGTTTGGGGCGACAT
>JBFJON010000405.1:0-2722 GCA_041617575.1 Nitrospirales bacterium
CCGTTTCTCAAGGACCTAGCGAACTACCTCTTTCAAACCGACTGCCTCCCTGGCCTCATGGCACAACGGTTCTCGCGTTCACCTATCAAAACGGGGTCATAATTGCCGGGGACCGTCGTGCAACCGAAGGGTTTCAAATTGCTGCCAATCGCATGGATAAAGTTTTTCAAACCGACGAATTTTCAGCCATCGCAATTGCCGGGGCTGCCGGGCCTTGTGTGGAAATGGCGAAACTGTTTCGCATCGAGTTGGAACATTATGAAAAGCTGGACGGGAAACCCCTGACATGTGAAGGAAAAGCCACCAGGCTTGGATACATGGTCAAAGCAAATTTCCCTATGGTCATGCAAGGCCTTGTCGTGATTCCTCTCTTTGTTGGGTACGATCAGAAACGCGAAATCGGTCGCCTGTTTAAATATGACATTACCGGCGGTCGTTATGAAGATACCGATTTCCACGCGGTTGGCTCTGGTGGAAAGGATGCACGGCTCACACTGAAAGAACATTTCCGCAAACACTTACCGGAAGACAAAGCCGTGCATGTCGCCTTGCGAGCCTTATACAACGCGGCCGAAGAAGACGTGGGTACGGGTGGCCCAGACTTGCTACGGCGAATTTTCCCCATGGTCAAATTAGTCGACGGTCATGGGGTGCGAGACGTAGAAGACGCGCAACTCGCCACAATCTGCCAAGCACTCTTATCAGAAGATCGAGAATCTTAAATCATGACCCTGCCCTTTTACGTATCCCCTGAACAAATGATGCAAGACCGGGCGGAATATGCCAAAAAGGGCATAGCAAAAGGTCGTTCGATCATCGCCATGGAATATGACAAAGGCGTGTTGTTCGTCGCGGACAATCCAAGCGCATCGCTCTTTAAAATTTCCGAGATCTATGACAGCATCGCATTTTCAGGAGCTGGTCGATATAGCGAATTTGAAAACCTTAGAAAAGCCGGCATTCAACATGCCGATATGAAAGGCATGATGTATAGCCGAGAAGATGTCACGGCTCGTTCTCTGGCGAATGGGTATTCACAAATGTTGGGCACCATTTTTAGCCAAGAAATGAAACCGTACGAGGTCGAACTGCTTCTGGCTCAAGTAGGCGAAACCCCAGAGGGTAACGAACTCTATCGAATCACATTTGATGGAAGCATAATCGACGAACGGAACTTTACCGCCATAGGCGGACGGTCCGAAGCCATCTTGACCTTTCTTCGCAAAGAAACCTCAGAGACCAGTCCTTCTCTCAACACAGCCTTACAATTATGCCAACAGGCGTTTGAAAAGGGCACCGATCCTAAATCAAGCTTGGAAGGACTAGAGGTTGCCCTATTGGACCGAACACGATCTGGCCGAAAATTCCGTCGTGTCGAAACTTCTGAAGCCTCGACGCTCCTTTCCTAAGCCATTTATTTTCATTTCTCCTGGCCTCAGATATTCAGGTTGAACATTCTCAAAGAGGGGTGTATTCTGAATTGATGACTTGTTAACGAAAATACCCTTTTCCTCCAACAATGCTCTTATCAAGAGCAACAAGGCGCTCATGATCAAGCGGATTTTGGGACTCGAGTGCGAATACGGACTCACTTTTTCTCCCACCGGACGTGTCTACCTCCCTATCGAAAAAATCCTCGGGTACATCTTTGAAGGTCTCATTCCCAATAGTTGGCCCTCTAATGCATTTCTCACCAATGGCGCAAGATTTTATCAAGATACGGGGTGCCACCCAGAATATTCGACACCCGAATGCGACGACTTGATTGATTTGGTCATGCATGACAAAGCCGGAGAGCGAATTCTGGAAAGTTGTCTGCCGATTGCCGAAGAACGGTTACGGGAAGAAGGACTCTCTGGGGATATTTTCATTTTCAAAAATAATACGGATTCGCTCGGAAACACCTACGGTTCGCATGAAAACTTTCTCATGCGCCGGGACGTGGACTTCTGGAAAGTCAGTGAAC
This sequence comes from Nitrospirales bacterium, assembly GCA_041617575.1. Classification (GTDB taxonomy): domain Bacteria; phylum Nitrospirota; class Nitrospiria; order Nitrospirales; family UBA8639; genus Nitrospira_E. The sequence continues at coordinate 1,967 of JBFJON010000405.1, forward strand.
AACTCATCCCGTTTTTCGTCACTCGCCAAATTTATTCAGGCGCAGGGAAGATCCTTAAGGTTTCCGGCAAATCTCAATTTTTCATTTCTCAACGGGCCCAACATATTCATGAAAAGACATCTTCTTCCACAACGTCATCACGAAGCATTATCAATACACGCGATGAGCCCCATTCTGATGCCGAAAAATTCCGCCGCCTGCATATCATTCTTGGCGATTCCAACATGTCGGAATTCGCAACCTATTTAAAAGTAGGTACCGCAATGATCGTATTGTCCATGATTGAAGACGGATACAGCATTCCCAATATCGATTTAGAGGAACCCGTCAAAGCGATTCGAGATATTTCTCGTGACCCAACATTGAAAAAAAAGGTTAAACTTGAAGACGGCCGTGACCTAACGGCTCTGGAAATTCAACAGGTATTTTGGGAACGTGCTGGAGAGTATTTACAGTCTCAACCTCCCAATAAAGTATTTTCAGAAATTCATGAGGAATGGGGCAGGGTCTTGCAAATCCTTGGGCACTCTCCCATGCAATTGGTCAGAGAAATTGACTGGATTACCAAAAAATGGCTATTGGAAAATTATATGGCCAACAAGTCCTGCGGATGGGACGACCCGCGACTAAGCATGATGGATTTGCAATATCACGACATCAGCCGAAAACGAGGGCTTTTTTATCTATTAGCCGAACGGCAAAATGTCAGAAAACTCGTCGATGAGGCAGCCATTGAACAAGCCAAAACGACGCCGC
>JBFJON010000406.1:0-2714 GCA_041617575.1 Nitrospirales bacterium
AAGTGGACGAAAGATTCGAAAACCCATGTGGCGCATATGACGGGTGGAGACTTCTTCGGCAACGAAAAGTCTGCAACGATTACGGAGCAATCGGCGGGAAAAGGCCGAATTGAATTTGTTGGCGACGACGGAAGTACGACAGTGTTGAAAGATAAATTAACCTTCGACAACGGTGATGTGGTTGATGGGACGAAGATGAGCGTCAGCGTGTTACGGCAGTTTTTTAGGGATCAAGTAGCAGATGCCAAGAAAAATCCTGACGTGCTTTTCTCGTTACACATGAAGGCCACCATGATGAAGGTGTCTGATCCGATTATCTTCGGACATTGTGTGACCGTGTTTTTCGAAGATGTGTTCAAAAAACACGAAAAGGTCTTTAACGAACTGGGCATCAATGCAAATAACGGGTTGGGCGATGTCTATGCCAAAATCGAGAAATTGCCTGCGGCGCAACAAGAAACAATTAAAGCAGATATCCAAGCGGCACTGAAGAATGGGCCCACTCTGGCGATGGTGGATTCTGATAAAGGGATTACCAACTTGCATGTCCCTAGTGACGTGATTATCGATGCCTCAATGGCTGCGGCGCTCCGCACCTCGGGTAAAATGTGGGGGCCCGATGGTAAGGAACATGACATGAAAGCCATAATCCCTGACAGGAGCTATGCCGGAATTTATCAGGCTGTAGTCGATTTCTGCCGGGAGAATGGAGAATTTAATCCGGCTACGATGGGGAGTGTGCCTAATGTCGGTCTAATGGCACAAGCGGCACAAGAGTACGGGTCGCATGATAAAACCTTTGAGGCCCCAGGCAAAGGCGTGATCCGGCTTATCGATGGGGCAGGACAAGTATTGCTTCAGCACGATGTCGACAAGGGAGACATTTGGCGGAGTTGTCGCACCACGGATATCGCGATTAAAGACTGGGTAAAGTTGGCGGTGACCCGGGCGAGGTTGTCTTCAACGCCGGTCGTATTCTGGTTGAACAAGGACCGGGCCCATGATACCCAGATTATTGCGAAAGTGAATCGCTATTTAAAAGATCATGATACAAAGGGTTTGGATATTCAGATAATGCCACCTGTGGATGCGATGAAGCATTCACTGAAACGGGCCAAAGACGGCAAAGACACCATTTCTGCCACGGGCAATGTGCTTCGGGATTATCTCACCGACCTCTTCCCAATCTTGGAATTGGGCACCAGCGCAAAAATGCTGTCTATTGTTCCGTTAATCAATGGTGGGGGGTTGTTTGAAACCGGTGCTGGAGGATCAGCTCCCAAGCATGTGCAGCAGTTTGTCAAGGAAGGACATTTACGATGGGATTCGCTGGGAGAATTTCTCGCCTTGGCCGAATCCTTTGCGCATCTAAGCCGAGCCAAGAACAATAAAAAGGCGAAAGTCCTCGCCGACACGCTGGATCGTGCAACTGGTCAACTCATGGATAATCGAAAGGCGCCAGGTCGAGAATTGGGTGAATTGGATAATGCGGGCTCCCATGTGTATGAAGCCATGTATTGGGCCAAAGAACTGGCAGCCCAAAATGACGATCTGGATCTTAAGAAAAAGTTTGAGCCAGTGGCGAAAGAATTAGAGGCTAACATCGAGAAGATACTTGAAGAATTCAAAGCCAGTAAAGGTAAGCCGGTGGATATCGGCGGATATTATCACCCATCTCCAGAAAAGGTGGAGGCTGGTATGCGCCCCAGCGCCACCTTTAACAAAATTTTAGCGACCTTGAATTAAGAAAGATAACGACGAAGAGACAAGGTGTGGTCTGAATGCTGGGCCGGGTTCTTAGTTGAACCCGGCCCAGTGTGTTTATAGGGCAAGGGCTAAGAAGGGTCTTTGGAAATAATATTTCCATGGTTCTTTGACCCAGTGCTATTTCCAGATAGTTATTCGAGGTTTTGGCAAGTTGAGTGGGGTTTGGCTAACTGGTATATTGAGAAATCCATCACCCAGTTCCCGCGGTTTTCGTTTTCCCTCCGAAATTATCAGTCACGCCGTCTGGCGCTATCCTTGGTTCTGCCTCGGTTTCCGTGAAGTGGATGAGGTGCTCACCGAGCGCGGCCTCACGGTCACTTCTGAAACGATTTGACAATGGTGGCCATAGACTGGTCCTGCCTCTACGCACAACCTTAAACATAGGCAAGGACGCTTAGGCGATACGTAGCACCTGGATGAAGTCTTTGTCACCAGTCAAGGCCAGCGGTAGTATCTCTGGCAGGTAGTCGATCAAGACGATGTTGTCATTGACATCCTATTGCAAAGCCGTTGCACCCAGCGCGCAGCTGAACGGGCTTACTACCCCCTACTGCAGGATGTAACCAGAGAGCAGGCCTGGACCCCGGGGGTCATGTTTATCCTGGAAGGCCTCGAAGGGACCTGCACCTGGACGACCGACAAGATCAAGGCCATCCGCGAGCTGATGGAACACACCGTGCAATACGTGCAGTACAAAATGCCCAAGATCTATACCTGGGAACTGGTCGAACGATTTTTCCAACAGCCGTATTGCCGTATCGGCAACCTAATTGACGCAGGCGTTGCCAAACGGCAAACAGCGTCGGTTTACCTGAAACACCTGTGCGACGCTGGCATTCTCAAAGAAATCAAGTCTGGAAGGGAGAATATGTTTGTCCATCCCAAGTACATCGAATTACTGACCGGTGAGAAAAATATCTGGGTTTTTAAAACCGGCATTGAGACAG
>JBFJON010000407.1:0-2708 GCA_041617575.1 Nitrospirales bacterium
GCTCGGGTCAGTTTTACCGTCTGGCCTGAATTTCCCGAGGAAAATGTGGGCTTACAACTATTCATTCAGGAAAAAGAGCACCAGGTGTTTCTCAATGAAGAGCTGCAGTTGACTGTAGATACCCGACCCCCTAAACACATTGTTATTGTAAATAAACTTGTAACGGTGACGGATAACCAGGCCACCATCTTGAGCGGCGCCGGATCAGATAGCTCGGTGATCGCATCCGTCTTGAAGAATCAAACATTGTCGGCGACAGGGGAATTAGAAGATTGGTATCGCGTGTCAATTTCCGAAACCGAGATCGGCTGGGTTGGCAAGAGTCAGGTCACCACAGTCACCATGAACGCCAAAGCGGAAATGCCCATACCCAGTATTCAGGGATTGGAGGCCGCACGATCAGCCCAGTTTATTACGCTGAACGAACAACTAAAGCAGGCTGAGAGCGATCGAATTAAAGTTGAGGAAGCCCTGCACCAGCGAGAACAAGAGATGCTGGCCCTTCGCTCTAAATTGGAGAATCTCTCGACCACCCAAAATACTGAACTATCCACAGCTCATGAAAAGCTGGAACAAGAGCGTATTGAGCGGGAACAAACGGAAAAAGCTTTGAGGGTGCGCGAACAGGAGATGCAAAAGCTCCAAGCCAAGTTGGAGGACATTGCGCAAAACCAGACAACCGAAATGACGTCGATGGAGGAAAAACTTCATCAGGAACATGCCCAACGGCAGCAGGCGGAAAAAGCGCTTCATGAATACCAAGATGAATTAGCTAAGCTGCGTAGCCAACTTAGCCAAATTACTGAAAACGCTGTCTCCCAGAAAGCTCCTCCGGCTATTGCACTGGCTACTCCTTTTGATGGCAAAGAGGTAAAAGTAGACCGCATCAACCTGATTGGCGCAGCAGCGAGTGAGCGGGGTATCTCACGAATTGAGGTTCGAGTTAATAACGAATTACTCGCGAGGCGCCAAAGCCGAGGAGTGACAGTGGTCTCAGGCAGAACCGGCTCTCAAACCACTTTTGAATTTTCAGAAGCCATTGCCCTTCGGGAAGGGACCAACCACATAACCGTGACTGCCTTTGACGAGGACCAACTCTCCAATACTAGAGAACTGAAGGTGACCCGGGTGGTCGACAAGGGGAAGATTTGGGCTGTAGTCATTGGCATTTCCAATTACGACAAAGTTCGACCTTTGAAATATGCCGATAAGGATGCTCTGGCGTTTCATGACTATCTGATTAACGTGGTTGGCGTTCCTAAGGAACAGATGACGCTGTTAATTAACGAACAAGGGACATTGGTTGCGCTGAAGCGAAATCTTGGAACTCATTTAAAACGAAAGGCCAGCCCAAAAGATACCGTGATTATTTATTATGCTGGTCATGGTGCTCCAGAGACCGATGCCACAAGCCCCGATGGAGATGGACTTGAAAAATATTTGATTCCTTATGACGCTGATCCACAGGACCTTTACACTACCGGATTGCCGATGCGGGAAATTGAAACAATTTTTCATCGACTCAATGCGGAACGGGTCATTTTTATTACGGATTCCTGCTATAGTGGGGCCGCCGGAGGACGAACGTTTCCCACGGCCTCACGCCGGGCAGTCGTTTCTGACAATTTTTTAACGCGATTATCCAAAGGGAAAGGGCGAGTCGTGTTAGCAGCCAGTCGTGCAGGTGAAGTCAGCGAAGAGCGCGATGATTTAGGCCATGGCGTGTTTACCTTTTATCTTTTGGAGGGACTAAAGGGAAAAGCTGACTTCGATGCCGATGGACTCGTTACGGTGGATGAAGCCTACACCTACGTGTCTACACACGTTCCGTCAGTGACAGGACAAAATCAACATCCAATGAAAAAGGGGGAAGTGGAGGGACAGTTGATTCTTGGACAGATACGATAAAGCTCGTGAATCGATCAGTGGCTGAAACTTTTCAAACAAGGAGATTTAGTATGAAGGACGCGACGACAAGATTTCTTATGTTCGGAGGAGTTCTTGTCTGGGGACTATTGAGTAGCTGTACGACACCGCCCCCCGAGAAACCTCAGGGACCAACAACGAAGGTGTATATCGCAAACGAGAGTTCAAGCTCAGTCAGCGTTGTTGATGGGACCACATATAAAGTACTCGGCGAAATTGATACCTTAAATTTTGCGACCCATGATCTTTCTCTTACCCGCAATGGAAAGCAATTATGGGCAACCAACCTTGCTTCAGGGCGGGTATCAGTGATTGATACCGATTCAATGGAAACCATTACTTCCATCTACACGGGGAAGCTTGCTCACGTCGTGACTCTAACCAACAATGATAAGCATGCGTGGGTGGCCAATATTAGTGACGGCACTATTTCCATTATTGACACCAGCATTTATCGAATTCTCGGAACAATCCCCATTCAGGGAGGACCCATGGGCATTGCCTTTTCACGAGACGGCAAATTTGCTTATGTCAGCTCCAAAGATAAGTTTGTGAACGTGGTCGATACCATGGCGCATCAAGTGATCAAGCGAATTCCTGTTGGAGCCAATCCACACTTTTTGGTTCTTGGACCAGACGGTCATATTTGGGGCACCAATACCGGGAGCAGTGAGGTGTATATGATTGATCCTCAAAGTAATGAAGTCGTGAACAGCATAGAGGTCGGTCCTGCTCCTCAACAGATTGCCTTTGCTTTCAAGGGAACCTCAGGGCCCAATGCC
>JBFJON010000408.1:0-2684 GCA_041617575.1 Nitrospirales bacterium
CTTCTTCTATTCTCATCGTGGACAAGGATCCCGAAGGAGCCATCCCTGTCCTTCCGGAAAGCGAAGGGTATTCGGTTGTGGTGGCTAAGACACGGCAAGAGGCCCTCACCCGAGTCAATCAACGCCCCTATGATCTTGTCTTGCTGGATGGGAATCAGCCGGATAAGGAGGCGTTGTCCCTCCTGAGTGCATTGAAACAATCAAATCCCCATTGCCCAATCGTCATCTTCAGCAGCTTGCTGGAAACCAAGGACAAGCCCAAATTCTTGAAACGTGGCGCCTTTGATTTTCTGAGAAAGCCCTATACCGCGGATGAGTTCGAAGATACTCTCCGCCGGGCGTTGGAGTTTAAAGCTACTAGAAGAATAACTGAAAATACCATAAGTGGGCTGATTGCTAGTGGAGAACGGTACCGTGCAATTGTCCAGGCTGCTCAGGATGCGATCATTTTGGGAGATCCGGAGGGGAACATCCTGTCGTGGAATGAGGCTGCGCAAAACATGTTTGGGTATACCGCGGAGGAAATCGTTGGCAAATCCCTTACCCTTCTTATGCCTCATCGTTATCGTGAAGCCCATCAGCAAGGCCTGAAGCGAATCCGATCAACTGGGGAAATGCGAGTGGTTGGAAAAACCGTTGAACTACTTGGCTTGAGGAAAGGGGGAGAAGAATTTCCTATCGAGCTTTCTCTCTCTCGTTCAGTGGAAACGGAAGAGGTCTTTTATTGTGGCATCATCCGTGACATCTCTGAGCGTAAGCTCGCGGAACAATCATTGAAAGATAGCGTGGAACGTTTCCAGAAAATCTTTGCCTCCTCGAACGATGCGATTTTTGTGTTTGATCTTCAGGATCACAGAATCCTCAATGTGAATCCCAGGGCCTGCGTGATATTTGAATATTCCCATGAGGAATTATTGTCCCTTCCTATCTCTGCCGTTCATGGGAATGAAATCCACAAGTTCAAAGCGTTCTGTGATTCTGTAGGAGAGAAAGGGAAGGGGTGGACAAATGAATTGACATGTATCACCAAATCAGGCCGTCACATTTTCTGCGAAATTTCAGCATCGACTTTAGAATTTGAGGGCAGGGAATGCATGGTGTTTTTTGTGTGTGACCACTCTGCTCGTAACAAGGCAGAACACGCCCTGGCAGACAGCGAAATCCGGTTCCAACAGATCCTTAACAATATCAATGACGCGTTGTTTTATGGAGATTTAGCGGGCAACATTCTCTGGGCCAATCGGCAGGCCGTGATCTTATTTGACCAACCCTTAGAAAAACTTATTGGGTCCCCACTCATGGATTGTCTCTCTCCAGAGGCCGCAACCTTGGCCGAATCCCGGCTTGCTTCTGTTCGAGCGGGAGTCTCGGTGCCTTCGCTGGTCGAGTTCGAGGTGATCCGCCCCGATGGTTCCTCGATATGGATTGAGGCGAATGTGAACAATGTCGTCCGGAACCAAAAGGTGATTGGTCGGCTTCTGGTAGGACGGGATATCACTCAGCGCAAGCAGAAGGAATTGGCATTGGTTGAACGAAACTGCTTGTTAGCTTTGGACGCCGAATTGGGGCAAATCATTAATAAGCATTTAGCATTTCGAGGCCTTCTTCAAGAATGTACCGAAGCCATAGTACGACATCTGGATGCAGCCTTTGCCCGTATCTGGACGCTCAATGGGGAAGACCAGGTATTGGAGTTACAAGCCAGCGCAGGACTCTATACGCATCTGAATGGGCCCCACAGCCGTGTACAGGTTGGCCATCTGAAAATCGGGAAGATTGCGTTTGAGAAGAAACCGCATCTGACCAATTCGGTTATCGGGGATCCCCTCATTCCGGAACAAGAATGGGCTAAACGAGAGGGACTCGTGGCCTTCGCGGGATTTCCATTGATGAGAGACCACGAAGTCATTGGGGTCATGGCCTTGTTTTCCCGGCATTCTTTGTCGGAGTTTACGATGCACAGTCTATGGTTGGTGGCAGACCGCCTGACGACGGCCATTGATCGGCAGAGGGCTCTGACAATGGAAGCAATGGTTTGTAGGCAAAATGAACGTATTCTCGGTTCCATGGGAGAGGGGATTTACGGTTTAAATTTGGAAGGGATGACCACGTTTGTGAATCCGATAGGGGCGAAGATGCTGGGATATGAAGTGGAGGAACTCATTGGCATACACATACATGACACGGTGCACCATACAAAGCCCGATGGGGTCACCCCCTATCCACAAGACGAATGTCCAATGTATGCCGTCTTCAAAGATGGCAAGGAGCATCGAGTTGACGAGGAGGTACTGTGGCGTAAAGACGGGACCAGTTTTCCGGTGGATTACACCAGTAGACCGATGTGGGAAGAGGGAAAATTGGTCGGAGCGGTGGTGACCTTTCAAGATATTACTGAGCGGAAACAGATGGCTGCACAATTATTGGAGGAAACCAAACTTGGTGAAGTAGGCCGCGTGGTAGGGGATATTGGTCACGATATGAAAAACATGCTCATGCCTGTTCTAAATGGAGCCAAGCTCGTGGAGGAGGAGCTTGAAGAGCATTTTGCGAAGTTATCTGGGATGCGCATGAAAGAAGTGGAAGCCAGCAGAAATTTCATGAAGGAAGCGCTTGATATGATCGTGAATAACGCTCGCCGTATTCAGGATCGGGTTCGGGAAATTGCTGATACGGTGAAAGGA
>JBFJON010000409.1:0-2680 GCA_041617575.1 Nitrospirales bacterium
AGGATATGATAGATAGTAGCGGTGTCGAGCAAGGTGGGGCCGAGGATAACCGAGATAAAAACTACCTAATATGTCAAAATGCCGGACAGAGTTCACAATCAATTCAAGGAGTTAGCCTAGACATATGACGATCCATTCATCATGTCGGACAAGACGTTGAGAGACCAATCCGAACGTTCTATTTCCCCTCTTCATCCTATCTCGATGGTACGAATATCACATGAGATGGATTACCCGTTCCCAAATCTTCGACTCAGGATGGATAAAAAAGTAGTTTGAAAATTCCTTATCTCGGAATATCTCAGTTTTAAGCAGTTTGGTTGTATAGACAAAGGGTTGATACCCAAAAGACTTCAAGTCACGAAAGACTCTTTCACTTGTCGGTCGACTCACCTCTACGAGCAATGCCGGACACTGAGCTTTAAGCAATTCATAGCCTCCTGTGAAAACGTCTAGTTCCCCACCCTCAACATCACATTTAATAAAGTCTACATGTTCGATCTCATGTGTCTTCTGAAGATCGTCCAATGTCAGGACTTCTGTAGTTTCTCGCTTTCCCGTTTCATCTGGGGTTGCCAAATGGGCCCAATAATACCCCATAAAGCCCCCTAACTCTGGAATCAACATGTCTTGTGTTCCAGCTTGGGACCCTAATGCCGCGTGGTAAAGGCGAATATTTGATAGATTCCCATCCCGAATAACCTTTTTCAGGATCTCAAGATTATCGCGCAGTGGCTCAAACGCATAAATACGGCCTTCACTACCAACTAGGGATGAAAATGCTTTGGTATAAACACCCACATTTGCGCCAATATCAATAACGGCATCTCCAGATCGAAGAAACATAGGCAAAAGCTCTAATTCCCTCTCCCCGTTTCCCGTATTATGCAACACTTGCTTCGACAGATACATGTAGCGAAGCCACCGGAGTAGTGCGGGAGACAGAACCTTTACCATGAGAGTTTTCATCGTGGTGTTCCATGAATTCATTTAGCCTGGCCTTCCCTTGTCATAACTACCAGCACTCAACATTGAACACTTCACTTCAATAATCCTCAACTCTCCCCCCAGCAACACCTTGCTCCTCATCCACATCATCGACGAAACAATGGTCAGCAAACTTTGGAAATCACCAGCACACACCCTGATAACTCCCGCGTAAAAGATCCTTTCGCGGGATATTGACAAGATCAAGAATCATCTGATCATCCCGGGTTTTGTCATAGAGCACGTCCATGATCGGCTTGTCGTTCAGTCCAACCACGAGCACCTCCGCTTGCTCGACGAGGTGTTCACAGCTTTTTGTCATCAATGACGCGATATGCGGGATCGTCTCCTCGATAAAACGACGGTTGGCTCCCATCAGTCTCGCCACATTGACTTCGGGATCATAGATATGAAGATCAAGCCCCTTCCCAATGAACCGTTCTGCCATAACGACGAGCGGGCTTTCTCGTAAATCATCTGTACCACTCTTAAAGCTCAGACCGATCAGGCCAACTGATTTTTTTCCTGACTTTAATACTGCGTCGATTGCGTGATCAATATGAACCGCATTGCTCGGCAGGACATTGGAAAGCATTGGCACCGACACATCTTGTGATTTGGCCACGTAGAGCATGGCTTTAAGATCTTTGGGCAGGCATGAACCTCCAAATGCAAACCCAGGCCTTAAGTAGGCAGGAGAAATGTTGAGACGCGTGTCACGACACACTATATCCATGACAGCATGCGAATCTACGCCCATCGCCTGAGAGAGACGCCCAACCTCGTTGGCAAACGTTGCTTTTAAGGCGTGAAAAATGTTGCAGGCATATTTCAACATCTCTGCCGTTCGTATTGAAGTGACAAGAAATTCGCACGGTAAATGTCCAAATAGGTCGCGTAGCACCTTCTCAGCACGTTCCGAATCGGTTCCCACTACTGTAAACGGTGGATTGTCATAATCTCTGATCGAAGAGCCCTCGCGAAGAAACTCGGGTTGGAAACACACATCAAAGTCCTGCCCTCTGCGCTTGCCGGAGTGTTCCTCGATAATCGGAGTAATGATGCCCTCCACTGTACCTGGAAACACTGTAGAACGAATGACGAATACATGGTACCCCGTCTTCGATATCATCGCGTGACCAACTTGCTCACTGAGACGCCGTATCGCAGATAAATCCTGACTGCCATTCGAATTTGCCGGCGTCCCCACACACACGAATGACACCTCTGAATGATGAACTCCATCCACAACATTATTTGTAACATCCATTCGGCCACATGCTCCGGCATGGCTCATCAAACCTTCCATACCTTCTTCGATAATCGGGGTTGCTCCTTGACGAATCAAATCCAATTTCGTCTGGTCCAAATCCACTCCGACAACATGATGACCATCTCGAGCCAGACAGCCCAGCGACACAGCTCCCACGTATCCAAGACCAAAAATACTGATATTCATCATTTCCTCTTTGTTTACGGTTTTTGGGTAAAAGCGATCGGAAGGATAAATACCCAAACACAAATTATTCAGGCACATCCTTGTGTCATAGTATCGGTAGGAACAAGGCTATTCCTTAGGGTTAAGTCAATTTCCATCTATCGGGTTCCTCTATCCCCATGCCTCGATAATAGCGAAAAAAACCTCATCGGTATACCACTCTAAATCTTCGAGAGATTTCTTTCTGGCATTCCC
>JBFJON010000410.1:0-2666 GCA_041617575.1 Nitrospirales bacterium
CAATTTGTGTAACTTTGAAAAAAGTGCAGACTATAGGAATGGCACAAGCAATGTCCGAAGGAAAGAAAGCCCTTTTCCCTTTCCTTCGGAAAATTTTCGTGAAAAAACACGTTATTGTCTTTTTTACTGAAGGAGTGAGTCTCGTTTAATTCGATCCAGACGAATGTCCCGTTCCTTCTCATCAATTTTTTTATCTTTGAAATCTTGTTCGACTTGGTTTTTCTGGTTATTCAGGTGTAATTCATACCCACCGGCACCAGCGGCGGCTCCACCGAGCATCCCCAAGCCCACATTGCCCCCAGTGCTTTCGCAAGCCGTGAGACTCAACATGCTAAAACCGACAATCTATGCTGCAAAGGTGTTTCTCATACAGACCTCCTAGATAATTGAATGAAAAAATCAGAGAGGAGGGGGATACTTAAGAATATTGTATGGGGAAGAGAGAGGAGGATACAAGTCGATGGAAAATCCTGAAAGAAGCTATCGAGAGCCTGTTGGTGGCAAAGGGGAGATGGAATTTTGTCGGAAGAGATAGGCCGCCAAAGTGGGAACCTGCTCTTGAGGAATGGGGCATCCGAAAATATGTTTCATTTTGTGGATGATGGCCACCCATTTTTCCTGGGAATGCTCGGGTTGCATATAAATGTAATCGGCTGAATGGCATATGACGCAATAGGCGTTGGCCACCTCCTGCCCTTTACCCGGTTGAAAGGAATATGGGTCGGTTGGTAAGAAAATAGATGGTGTCGAAGTGGTGCTCTCATTGGCTAAAGATGGAGATCCGAGGTCCGTGAGAAGGATAGCTGTAAAAAGTAAGATATATGATAAGGGCCACATCATAAAGCGGTTAGCCCTTTGTGGAAACATGAACGGTCTCTACGGCGTTGCGTAAATATCCGCTAGGATTCCATTTGGCGTGTAGCTGTTGGGATTCTCCAATTCGATTGATCGCTAAGGACTGTAATTGATAGGAAATTCCAGGTTTCAACGTCACCTGGGTTTCCCATTGGCGAAAAGAAAAATCCCCATAATCTTTTCCCAGTTTGGCTGCTTGCCAATGCTGGCCGCCATCTGAAGAAAACAACACTTGATCGATACCATATCCCTGATCGAAAGCAATCCCTTTAATGTGGACTTGGCTTCCCCCATGAATGGTGGCACCATCGGCGATATTGGTAATAAAAGACCGAACTTTCATTGTAGAGAGGGGAATTGAATGCGTGGCTTTCTGCCCTGGCTCTAAACAACCACAGGCATTGTCTGGAATCCGATAAGCAGGATCCATCCAAAAATTGTGATCTTCTTGGTTGAGCACTTCGATATCATTGAGCATCTTTACCCAATAAGTGGCATACCACCCTGGAACGACTAATCGCAAAGGAAAGCCATTTAAAAAGGGAATTGGCTCGCCATTCATGGCATAGGCCACGAGCACATGGTCGGCTGTGGCATCATCCAGAGGAAGCGATTTCAGAAAATCGGGCGTGGCATCGGCAACAGGACGATCCATCCCGTCAAATCGAACATGCAAGGCATCATTTTGTGACCCGGCTTTTTCCAACAAGTCCCGAAGTCGCACCCCTTTCCACATCGCATTGCCCATCGCTCCGTGCCCCCACTGTCCTCCAGCTACTCGAGGATTGGAAAAGCCGCGACTGTTTCCCGCGCATTGGCAGACAGCCGCAATCTCCATCGGTTCAAATTGTTCTTGTAAATCGTTGAGGCTCAAAGACAAAGTGTCTCTGACTCGACCTCGAATAGTTAATCGAAAAGTCTGCAGATCAATCGTAGTTGGAAAATTGGCTAAATGCCAGCGGACAAAGAACGCATCATTAGGAGTAAAAATATCTTCATTAAAGATAGGGAACGGCGTTTCCAATTGGGGAGGTCTTGTGGTCATGACCATCAGCGGGCGCTTTTCGGGAAAAGCAACGAGAGGTCGATTCCCGCGACTGAATGGAAGTTCTATACTTTGAGGGGCGGTTGCCCGAGCAGCCTGTTGTCTCAGAGCACTCAGCCCTCCCACGATGAGGCTTGTTTGGAGAAACCGTCTGCGAGTCAATCCGTCAGCGGAATGAGTGTTGTGATTATCCATGATGAGACCGCAGGTAGATTTAGCAAGTGCTTCTCTTGTTTTGCCAATGAAGAAACACTTAAAAGAGCTGGAAATATTTTCCCTTGGGCCAAGGAGTCATTCTGGTCACGCTTTAGTCTTTTGTGAAATTGGCAACTGAATATGAAAGGTTGTCCCTTTCCCCTCTTCACTTTCAACCCGTATGTTTCCGTGGTGAATGACAATCACATCCTTGACGATTTTTGTGCCCAGGCCGGTTCCGGTTTTCTTGGTACTGATCACCTGAGGAGTAAATAGGCGATCCCGAACTTCTGGTGGCATGCCTCGCCCTGTATCAGTTACGGCCAAATCTATGGTTTGCGAGTTTTCTTGAGCACTTCCGCGAATAGTCACCGATCCTCCCCTCGGGATTTCAGGGATAGCATTATTGACCAGATTGTACAGCGCATTAAAAAGTCGTCGTTCGTCTCCTTCTAATGGAGGAAGGTTCTCGAGATTTTCAAAGTTGAGCGCAATGCCTTTTTCCTTCGCATACGTGCGAAGCGTCTCGTAGACACCCTCAACAATGGTGTGAATCTGGCATGGTGCAAAA
>JBFJON010000411.1:0-2665 GCA_041617575.1 Nitrospirales bacterium
CTAGAGCACGATCAAGGTGGAACTCATTCATGTTCAGTCTTTTTAGACACGTCAGGAGTCTCGGAGAGAGGTCTTTGACTACACCGAAGCCTTATACAATCGCCAACGTCGCCATTCCGCTCTCGGCTATTTGACTCCAGCCGGACTTGAGACCATAGCCAACGCTGCTTAACTATGTGTCCACAAAATCAGGAGAAGGTCAATATCCTAGAAATGCGGATGCCATACCTTTCTGATGGCAGATCCTCACTTAAAGATAGTTTTAGCCTACAGGAACTTTTTGCGCTGTCTCAGCAGAAAGTTTGGAAGACGAAAGCGAATACGTGCCATTAGAAGATTTCTCATCTCGTGGCAATTCAATCACTATTGAGGTACCTTTATTTGGTTGGCTCTGGATCTTCAGACGAGCTCCAATTTGTTTGGCTCGAATAGTCATATTCCCCAATCCATGCCCCTGAGCCCCAACGAGGTCAAATTCGAACCCTTTTCCATTATCGGAAACCTCCAACAATATGTGAGTTTCCGCAACTTTTACCAACACCTTACCTTTTTTCGCCTGGGAATATTGCACACTGTTTTGGATCGCTTCACGTAAAATATGCAATAACTCCGCTCCCTGATCATAGGAAATAGAATCCTCGATCGTCGGATCGACGTGAACGGAAAATGGAAACGACCCTTCTCGGCTCAAATCTTCCACAAGGGTTTTCAGGGCAACCTCAAATTTGTTCCCTAATAATACCCCTGCTTTGAGATCTTCCAAAAATACCTGCAGCATTTTTGATATCTCTGCAACGTGTTCAACAATAAAGTTAGTGGGCTTCCCCACTTCCATGGCAATTTGAACTTGCCTCAAAGTTCCGACAATCCGGTCATGAAATTGGCAGATAATGACGTTTCGTTCATCGATTACCTCTAGTAATTCTTTATTGCGTTGCAGAATTTTCAGGATGGGGGACAACATCACAATGCCACCCAACATCAAACCTCCTACGAGCAACCCAAGTATTTCCTTAGGCACATTCAAAACGGGCGGATTCAGTTCCATGAACTGAAGATAGAGCCCATAAGTTTGTTGCATGGCAAGAACACTCACCGCCAAGCCCAAGAGGTTCCAGGCCAACGGTTTTTCGGTTTCCCGTACTCGCCGAATCAATACGGCAACCGTGACCCAGTGCAAGAGACAGGTGCCGATTAATATCCACAACGCCATTGGTTCAACTCCCATTCAGGACTCCTTTTCCTGATACCACCATGCATCTTTCCCTTTTCCCTGAATACACAGAATCTTCATTTTTACAAATATATTCCAAATACAGTGAATCCGGAGCAATCAAAAACCATTAAAAAAATTCGCAGTCTCGCTTCACTTGTCGGAAATCTCGGGTGTCGTCTTAAGACGCCTAAGGGAAAGAAACTTGAAGCCCTTTTGGATTGCAGCGCTCATAAGGACAGCTGTTGTCTCTGCTCCTGCTTTTCAAGATAAGGCCACAATCTTAACTCATTGTATTTTATAATCTTTTTAACACTCCATTTGAGGTATTTACTGTCGCTCTCTACCTCCTCCAAAATTCTCTTATGATTCAAGGAGGCTTCATCCGATTTGCTCTGTTTTTAGTCTTGGGCGTATTTCTCTGGGCCGGGAGCGTCTCAATAAAATACCCTCAGCAGACTTCCACTGTCACAGCATCACCTGCCCAAACCTGCTCAGGAAATTCCGATGGTGATAAGCTTTTGGCCTATTTAAAGATGGGAACAGTTACCAGTATTCATGATAATGGGCGGATATTGACCATCGGCCTTTCCCCCCAATGGGCAAATCTTCCAGTCAACGTGCAACAAAGAGCATACGGCACCGTGGCTTGCTATGCTCAATCACAGCATCGACCGTTTCAGTTTCTCGTCAACCCATAACCCTAGATATCTATACAATTCAGGAAGCCGGTGGAATTTCTTGAGAGGACCGGTGAGCTTCTTCAAGTGACTCTTGATAGTATTCGTTTAAGATCTCGACTCCTTTTTCATCCATGAGAAGGAGCTGACGTTGATCAAAGGTATTGGCCCAATAGAGATACTGAAAAGTGTTGGTCGTCCCAACCTCAATATGCATTTCCTTCCCTTGCCCATCCGCGAACGTGGATTCCTGTCGAACAATTTTTCTGGGAAGCGCCTCGTAGATTATCTGAGCAGAAGGAAGGTGATTTTCATAGCCTGGAGTAGTGTCATTCTGAGTGACATCAGGACAATTGCCCCAGCAGTTTTGAAGTAATTCCTCGAATTCAGAATCCGTCAGATGTCTGACCTTCCCAAACAATTGAAAAATAAGGTTCTTCTCCTCTTCACTTCCGAGCATCAGCCCTCGAAATCCTGAATCGGTCTCACATAAACCCCATGCAAGCGCTTGTTCCCAGACACCAAACCGAAAAGTCCAAGACCCCAGAGTGCCATGCTGCCCACCGACCGTCTCCTGAGATTGACTGATTCCCAATTCACTACCCATTCGGTCAACCATGGCACCCGTGTATCGATACAGCGTCTCGCCTTCCTCACGATAGGGGCCTTCATTCCATGCAGGTGCTTCCGTGACTGATACTCGAGATACCTCATACAGGGGCCCATCAATCCTCATTTCACCCAATTCGTAATAAGAAAAGGGCACAGGGTC